>NZ_JBFUMO010000137.1:0-11988 GCF_054049355.1 Roseateles sp. P5_E11
GCCCTGCTCACCGCCGAGCAGGCCCCAGGCGAGGAAGGCCGCTACCGCGATGCCGATCACGACCAGCACGAACCAGCCGGCCACCTGATCGGCCATTCGTTGCATGGGCGCCTTGGAGCGTTGAGCCTGGGCGACCATCTGCACGATCTGAGACAGCATGGTCTGCGATCCCACGCGCTCCGACTGCATCACCAGTGAACCTGAGGTATTGATGGTGGCGCCGATGACCTTGTCGCCGGGGCGTTTGGTCACGGGGACCGGCTCGCCGGTCAGCATGGCCTCGTCGATGGCGCTCGTCCCCTCGATGACGACGCCGTCCACGGGGACCTTCTCGCCGGGGCGGATGCGCAGGCGGTCGCCGACGTGCACATGCGTGAGCGGGACATCTGATTCGCTGCCGTCCGGTTCGATCCGCCTTGCCGTCTTGGGCGCCAACCCGAGCAGTGACTTGATGGCCGCGGAGGTCTGCGACCGCGCCTTGAGTTCCAGCATCTGCCCCAACAGGGTCAGCGAGATGATGACGGCCGCCGCCTCGAAGTAGACGCCAATCCGGCCATGAGCCGCAAAGCTCGGCGGAAACAGTTCAGGCGCGACCGTCGCGACCACGCTGTAGACGAACGCCGCGCCGGTGCCTATACCGATCAACGTCCACATGTTCGGACTGCGATGAACCAGGGACTGCCAGCACCGATCAAAAAAGGGCCCGCCGGCCCACAACACGACCGGCAAAGCCAGGACCAGCTCAAGCCAGCTCTGCTGAGCAGGATTCATGAGGCCGAACCGATGCCCGGCCATCGCCAGAGTCATGACCACCACGCTCAATGGCAGGGTCCACCAGAAACGGCGGGAGAAGTCCCGCAGCTCCGGGTTGTCGTCTTCCGCTGTCGCCTCCGGGATCAGCGGCTCCAGGGTCATGCCGCACTTGGGGCAATTGCCCGGGTGGTCCTGCCGGATCTCGGGATGCATCGGGCAGGTGTAGATCGTGGCGCCACCGGGTTGCGAAGGGCTTGCGGAATGCGTGTCGTGATCATGGTGACGATGGTCCATCGTGTTCTCCAATTCATCCTGCAGAGATGCGCCAGCCGAGGAAGGCGGCCAAGCCGGCCATTGCCAGCCAGCACACCTACACCCGAAGCCGTCTTTGATTCAGCGACTACCGCAGCCGCAGCAACTACTTGTCGTTTTTTCGGTCGTGACGTTGATCGGCGCGACGGGTGTCGGGCTGTATCCCGCGTCCTTGATGGCCTCGGCCAGCTCATCGGCATCGGCGGAGTTGGGCTCGACCAGCACGCGATGCGTTGCCAAGTCGATCTGCACCTTGGCGGCGTGGTCCACGGCCTTCAGTGCCTTGGTGATGGTGCTGACGCAGTGACCGCAGGTCATGTCGTTGACTTCGAAGGCGATCATGGTGTCCTCCTGGGACTGGGTTGATGACAGCTGGACTTTCGAGCCTCCCACAGTGGGAAGGTCAAGCCCAGCAAGCGAAGAATCTCTTCAGAAAGTGACGGATCGCCACGACCTCTTGACCTTGCCAATGTGGGAACCTTGACTGTCATCGCGGTGACCACCAGAGCCTCATGTGTCGGGAGGCGAGGCTCGCCGACCCAGAGCTCCTCGCGCTGTGCGACAAGATCGTCAAGGCACAACGTGCCGAGATCAACCAGATGGAGGCGATCGCCGCACGCCTGCGCGTGGCCACGTAGCGAAAAACGCCCCCTTGACCTGACTCGGAGGCGATATGACGCTTTCCTTTGCGCTGGCGCAAGGTCATGCCCTCGTGCCGCTTCACGGCGCCGCTAGACTCGCGACATGAAAGTGAGGAAGGCCTACCTGCGTTGCATCGCGAGCTTGCTCGCAACGGTCATGGTGTGTCTTCAACTTGCCACCGCGGCCTATGCTTGCCCGGCGCCCGCACCCGCGGGCTCATCGATCGCCGGCATGGCCGGCATGACCGATTGCGAGCAGATGTCCGCGATGGACACCGAACAGCCGCAGCTGTGCAAGGCGCACTGCGACCGCGACAAGCAGACGGTCAGCAACGTGCCTGCACCGGATCTGGCGCCCACGGTCATCCTCGACCCGCTGCTGACCCGCCTGGCCCTCTGGCTGCCGCCCGAAGCGGCCGAGGCACTTCCGGCGGTGATCACCGCCCATACCGGCCCGCCTGACGGCACGCTGCCGGTCTATCTCGCCCTCCAAGTCTTCCGCAATTGAGCCCTGACGCTCGCGCGGCCGCGTTCGCGGCGGTGCGACCACGTCTCGCGATCGTGCTCGATCGCTTCCAGGGTCTTTGTGGAGAGCCTTCATGGCCATCTTTTTACGGGCGGGATTGCAGTCCCGTCCTCTCGTCGCGGCCGCCTTCGTGGTTGCCGTCTTCCTGGCCGCCCCAGCGGCCCATGCCGCACCACTGAACTTCGAGCAGGCGCAACTGCTGGCCGAGCAACGCTCGGCGGCGCTGACGGCGCGACAGGCCACCGCCGACGGCGCGCAACAGGCACGCGCGGCTGCAGGGCAACTGCCCGATCCGAAGCTGGCGGTTGGCGTCGAGAACTTTCCGATCTCGGGGCCGGAGCGGTTCAGCTGGAACCGGGAATCGATGACGATGCGCCGGGTCGGCGTCATGCAGGACGTGCCCAACGCTGCCAAGCGGGCAGCACGGCGCGACGCTGCCGGCGCCAGGGCGGAACGCGAGCGAGCGATGCTGGAGGCCGAACGTCTGGCCGTGAGGCGCGAGGCCGCGCTGGCCTGGCTCAATCTGCACTTCGCCGAGCGCAAGCTCGCCGCCTTTGCCACCCTTGAGCAGCAGAACCGACTCCTGCAGGACACCCTGGCCGCGCGCGTGGCTTCTGGCGCCACAACACCTGCCGACGCGCTGATGGCACGCCAGGAGTTGCTGGACCTGGCCGACCGCAAGGACGAGCTTCAGGCCGGTTTCGAGCAGGCACGCGCCCAGTTGCGTCGGTGGACGGGGGAGCAGGCTGACCTGACCACAGGTTCCGAGGCGCCCCTCTTGCGCCCCGATCTTGCGCGGCTGCTGGGCGGGCTTGATCGGCACGCCGAGCTTCTCGCCTTCAACCCGATGCTGGCCATGGCCCGTGCTGATCTCGATGAGGCCGTGGCCATGCGCCGAGGGGATTGGGGCTGGGAGGTGGCCTACGGCAACCGTGCCCGGTCCTTCGGGGACTTGGTGTCCTTCCAGTTGACGTTCGAGCTGCCGGTCTCCAAGTCCACCCGTCAGGAACCTGTGATCGCCTCGCGCCAGAAGGAGGTAGAACGGCTGCAGGCCGAACGCGAGGACGCATTGCGCCGAATCCGTGCCGACGTCGACGGCCAGGTGGCCGAGCTGCAGCGCCTGGAGCGCGTRCAGCAGCGCCAGCGCAGCGTCGCCTTGCCCCTCGCGCAGGAGCGCGCCCAAGTGACGCTGGCCAGCTACCAGTCGGGTCGTGCCGACCTCGGTGCCGTGCTCGCCGCGCGCAAGAACGCCATCGAGGCGCAGTTGCGCGATCTCGCTCTCCAAGCCCAGGTGCTTGCGCAGCAGGCCCGCCTGGCCTATCTCATTGCGGAGTGACCCCATGACCTCCAACAGCAAGTTGTCTGCCGCGGCCATGGTCCTCGTCGCCCTCGGCGCCGGGCTTGGCTATGGCGTCGCACAGTGGCGCGCCGGGGTATCGCCTGTCGGGCATTCCGCAACCTCGCCAGCCGCCGCCAGCGGCGCGGTGACCGGTGACCGCAAGGTGCTCTATTGGTACGACCCCATGTCGCCGCAGCAGAAATTCGACAAGCCCGGCAAGTCGCCCTTCATGGACATGCAGCTGGTCCCGAAATATGCAGACGACGCACCGACCGGCGGCGTGGCCGTCGATCCCCGTGTGGCCCAGATGCTCGGTGTGCGCACCGCAACTGCAGAAAAGCAGCGCATCGGCACCGCGCTGCAAGTCCCAGCCACCGTCCAGCTCAACGAACGCGATATCTCGATCCTGCAGGCCCGCACGGCAGGCTTCGTCCAGCGAGTCGCCCGCCTGGCACCCGGTGACGTCGTGGCCGCCGGCGCCTTCATTGCCGAACTGCTCGTGCCGGAATGGGCCGGCGCCCAGCAGGAGTTCCTGGCGGTGCGCGGTACCGGCGACGAAGCCCTGGCTAGCGCGGCGCGCCAGCGCCTCGTGCTCATGGGCATGCCAGCTTCCCTCATCCAGCAGGTCGAGCGAACGGGTCAAGTCCAGGCGCTGACGACGGTGCATGCGCCCACCGGAGGCCTGGTGCAGGAGTTGATGGTCCGTCCGGGCATGACGGTGTCCCAAGGTATGAGCCTGGCCCGCATCACCGGGCTGTCCACGGTCTGGATCGAGGCTGCGTTGCCCGAAGCTCAGGCCGGCATGGCGCGGGTGGGCGAACCGGTCGATGTGGTGCTGACGGCTTTCCCGGGCGAGACGCTGCGCGGCAAGATCAGCGCGGTGCTGCCGGAGGCCAGCAGCGAGACGCGCACGCTGCGCGTCAGGGTCGAGTTGCGCAACCCCCAGGGGCGCCTGCGGGCCGGCATGTTTGCAACGATGCGGCTGGGCGGGTCCAGCGAGGAAGCACTGGTCGTCCCCGCCGAGGCGGTCATCCGCACCGGCCAGCGCGTGGTGGTCTACGTCGTCGAGCAGCCCGGGCGCTTCACGCCGGTCCAGGTTCGCCTGGGCCGCGAGCTGGGCGACAAGCTGGAGGTCCTGCAGGGCTTGCAGCCGGGCCAGCAGGTTGTCGCTTCGGGCCAGTTCCTCATCGATTCCGAGGCCAGCATGCAGGGGGTGATGCAGCGGCAGGCGAGCCCCGGTGCGCCTGCCGCCAGCGCCGCGCTGCGCCTTGAACCCAAGGGAGGCGCCCAATGATCGCCGCACTGATCCGCTGGTCGGTCGGCAACCGCTTCCTGGTGCTGCTGGCCACGCTCTTTCTCGCTGTCGCCGGCGTGCTGTCGTTGCGCTCCACGCCCATCGACGCGCTGCCGGACCTGTCGGACGTGCAGGTCATCATCCGCACCAGCTACCCCGGCCAGGCGCCGCAGATCGTCGAGAACCAGGTCACCTACCCGCTGGCGACGACCATGCTGTCGGTGCCGGGCGCCAAGACCGTGCGTGCGTTCTCGTTCTTCGGGGACTCCTTCGTCTACGTGATCTTCGAGGACGGCACGGACCTGTACTGGGCACGCTCACGGGTGCTGGAGTACCTGAACCAAGTCCAGGGCAGATTGCCGACGACGGCCAAGCCTTCGCTTGGGCCCGATGCGACCGGCGTGGGCTGGGTGTTCCAGTACGCGCTGGTGGACCGCAGCGGGCAGCACGATCTGTCGCAGCTGCGCGCGCTGCAGGACTGGTTCCTCAAGTTCGAGCTGAAGGCCGTCGCCAATGTCGCCGAGGTCGCCACCGTCGGCGGCATGGTCAAGCAGTACCAGGTGGTCATGGATCCGGCCAAGCTGGTCGCCTACGGCATCACGCACAACCAGGTGCGCGAGGCGCTGATGAACGGCAACCAGGAGGCCGGTGGCGCGGTGCTGGAACTGGCCGAGGCCGAGTACATGGTGCGCGCCAGCGGCTTCCTCAAGTCACTGGACGACTTCCGCAGCATCGTGCTGGCCAGCCGCAATGGCGTGCCGGTGTTGCTGGGCCAGGTCGCCACCGTCCAGATCGGCCCGGAGATGCGCCGCGGCATCACTGAGCTGGATGGCGAAGGCGAGGCGGTGGGCGGCGTGGTGATCCTGCGCACCGGCAAGAACGCCCAGGCCACCATTGCCGCGGTCAAAGACAAGCTCAAGCAGCTACAGGCCAGCCTGCCCAAAGGCGTCGAGATCGTCACGACCTATGACCGCAGCTCGCTGATCCAGCGCGCCATCGACAACCTGTCGATGAAGCTGGTCGAGGAATTCATCGTGGTCGCGATCGTCTGTGCGGTGTTCCTGTGGCACTTGCGCTCCGCGCTGGTAGCCATCATCTCGCTGCCGCTGGGCGTCATGGCGGCCTTCCTGGTCATGCAATACCAGGGGCTGAACGCCAACATCATGTCGCTGGGCGGCATCGCCATTGCCGTCGGCGCCATGGTGGATGCGGCCGTCGTCATGATCGAGAACGCGCACAAGAAGCTGGAGGCTTGGCAGCACGCGCACCCGGATGAAGAGTTGAAGGGTGAGGCCCGCTGGGCGGTCATCACCGACGCTGCCGTCGAGGTGGGGCCTGCGCTGTTCTTCTCGCTGCTGATCATCACGCTGTCCTTTGTGCCGGTCTTCACGTTGCAGGCGCAGGAGGGTCGGCTGTTCGGGCCGCTGGCCTACACGAAGACCTATGCCATGGCGGCTGCCGCGGGCCTGTCGGTCACGCTGATCCCGGTGCTGATGGGCTACTGGATTCGCGGACGCATCCCGGACGAGCGGCGCAATCCGATCACGCGGGGGCTGATCGCGATGTATCGGCCGGCGCTGGAAGTCGTGCTGCGCTGGCCCAAAGCCACGATCGTGGTGGGCGTGGCGGCGTTCGCGACAACCTTATGGCCTCTGATGCGCCTGGGGGGTGAGTTCCTGCCGCCCCTGGACGAGGGCGACCTGTTGTACATGCCATCGGCGCTCCCTGGCCTGTCGGCCCAAAAGGCCGCCGAGCTGCTGCAGATCACCGACCGCATGATCAGGACGGTGCCTGAGGTGCAACGGGTGTTCGGCAAGGCCGGGCGGGCCGAGACCGCCACCGACCCGGCGCCATTGGAGATGTTCGAGACCACCGTCCAGCTCAAGCCGCGCGACCAGTGGCGCCCGGGCATGACGCCGGAGAAGCTGGTGGAGGAACTAGACCGCACGGTGAAGGTGCCTGGCCTGAGCAACATTTGGATCCCACCGATCCGCAACCGCATCGACATGTTGGCCACTGGCATCAAGAGCCCCATCGGCGTGAAGGTCTCCGCCACGGATCTGACCGCCATTGATCGTGTCGCTGCCCAGATCGAGGCGGTGGCGAAGAATGTGCCCGGTGTCAGCTCGGCGTTGGCCGAGCGACTGACTGGCGGCCGCTACGTCGACGTGCAGATCGACCGGGCGGCAGCGGCGCGGTTTGGCATGAACGTGAGCGACGTGCAGGCGGTGGTGTCAGGCGCCATCGGAGGCGAGAACGTCGGCGAGACCGTCGAAGGACTGGCCCGTTTCCCGATCAACCTGCGCTATCCGCGCGAACTGCGCGACACGCCGCAGAAGCTGCGCAACCTGACGGTGCTCACACCCGGCGGCCAGCAGGTGACGCTGGGCAGCTTGGCCACCGTCGCGCTTGTCGACGGCCCGCCCATGCTCAAGAGCGAGAACGCCCGGCCATCCGGCTGGGTCTACGTCGACGTGCGCGGCCGTGACCTGGCGTCGGTCGCTGGTGACTTGCGGCGCGCGGTGGCCCAGCAGGTGCGCCTGGAACCGGGCATGAGCCTGGCGTACTCCGGGCAGTTCGAGTACATGGAGCGCGCCAATGAGCGGCTGAAGCTCGTCGTGCCGGCGACGCTGCTCATCATCTTCGTGCTGCTGTACCTGACGTTCCGGCGTGCCGAGGAGGCTGCGCTGATCATGGCCACGCTGCCGCTCGCGTTGACCGGCGGGGTCTGGTTTCTCTACCTGCTGGACTACAACCTGTCCGTGGCCACTGGCGTGGGTTTCATCGCGCTGGCGGGCGTGTCGGCGGAGTTCGGGGTGGTGATGCTGCTGTACCTCAAGCACGCGCTCGAAGACCGGGTGCGCGCCGGCATGCCCATGACGCGGGACGTGGTGCTCGACGCCGTCCGCGAGGGCGCCGTGCTGCGGGTGCGGCCCAAGGCAATGACGGTGGCCGTGATCCTCGCCGGCCTGCTGCCCATCGTCTGCGGCTCGGGCACCGGCTCCGAGGTCATGAGCCGGATTGCCGCGCCCATGCTTGGCGGCATGTTGACGGCGCCGCTGCTGTCCCTTTTCGTCGTGCCTGCGGCTTTCACATTGATGCGGGGAAGGCCGCAGCCAGCTGCATGCCTGCAGTGACACGCTTGGCACTAGAAATCAGCCACCTTGCCCCAGGACGACTCGTTGAACCGTGCGGGGTTGAAAGGCGCGGGATCGAAGATCGGCCGGGCCCCTGTGACCAGGTCGGCGATCAGGTGGCCTGCGCCGGGGCCGATGCCGAACCCGTGGCCGGAAAAGCCCGCGGCCAGAATGAAGCCGGGCATCTGCGGCAGTTCCCCGATACCCGGCACGCCGTCGGGCGTGCTGTCGATGTAGCCCGCCCAGGTGCTGGCGATGCGGGCGTCGCGCAGCGCCGGCAACAAGTCGATGGCACGGCGGTGGGTTTCGCGAACCCCGGCAGGGTCGGGCTTCGGGTTGAGGATCCGCGCGCGTTCCATGGGTGTGGGCGCGTCCAGCTTCCAGCGTGCGCGGGTCTCGTGGCCCCAGCGCATGCCTTCCCAGCCGCCGGGAAACACGTTGCGCCAGCGCTTGGCGAACATCGGGATGAACTGTGGCGCGAAGCGCATCAACTGCGGCGTGGGGTCGACGCGCCCACGCCCGCTGATGGCCAGGACGTAGTGGCCGTCGGGCCGACGGGTGACGGCGACGCGCGGGCCCGCCAGGGCGTCCGGCAGGCGCTGTTCCACCGGTGCCAGGCGCACGATGGATTGGCGCACCGTGGCGACCGGAAACTGCACACCAAGCTGGTTGCAGAACGACGACGCCCACGCACCGCCCGCGAGAACCGCGGTGCGGGTCTTGATGGTCCCGGCTTCCGTCACGACGCCGCTGACGCGGCCGCCTTCCAGCTCGATGCCGCGAGCGGCGCAGTTCTGGTGGACGGTGCCGCCGAGTTTCATGAGCGCGGCTGCCACGGCAGGTGCCGCCTTGGCCGGGTCGGCCGTACCGTCGCTCGGCGAGAAGACGCCGCCCTTCCACGCGCGGCCGGTCGCCTGGCCCCGCTCCGACGCCTCGCGGCTACTGAGCATGTGGGTGGTCACGCCAGCCGTCTTCGCCAGCTCTCGCCAGCTGGCCCAGCCGGAAATCTGCGCTTCGTCGTCGCTCAGGTAGAGCAGGCCGCAGCGCTTGAAGCCCGTGTCCTCGCCGGTGTCGGCGRCAAACTGATCCCAGAGTTCGAGGCTCTTGGTGGCCATCGGCAGTTCGCGGGCGTCCCGGTTCTGCTGGCGGCACCAGCCCCAGTTGCGGCTCGACTGCTCGGCGCCGATGAGACCCTTCTCGACCACGGCGACCGACAGGCCGCGCCGGGCCAGGTAGTAGGCGGTGAAGACACCGATGATGCCGCCGCCGATCACGACAACGTCGGCGCTGGCCGGCGGCTTGGGCGAGGTCTCGATGAGGTGCAATGGCTGGGACATATTGGATCTTGACAGTCGTTTCAGGCCGGGACGGTTTGCACCACGTAGAACTTCGCGACGTGGTCGTGGCTCTCCCAGCCGATGGGCGCGCCCTGCGGCACGAAAAGCGCATCGCCAGCGCCCGCCGACAGCACGCTGCCGTCGGGGCTGGCGAATCGCACGTTGCCGGCCAGCAGATGCATGAATTCGTTGAGGGGATGCGGACGGACGACGCGGTGGTAGGGCGTCGAGTCCCAGGTGCCGGCGCGGTACTGCGTCTGCTCCTCAGTGAAGACGTTGTCGCTGCGGCAGGCCGGGCTCGGGCCCAGCAGCGTTTGCGCCGGTGGCGGATTGGAGGGCTTCAGGTCGGCCTCGGCGTGCAAGGGCGTGATGCCGGGCGCCGATGGGCCATCACTTGCGGCCGCGCAGCACACGAAGCGCACGCCAACCCCGGCCTGGATGCRCACCGCAGTCCCCCGTGCAATGACGGCGCCCGCCTCGGGACCGAGCACCAGCGGCGCCGCGCCAGCCGCTGTCAGCGTCAGCTGGCCCGCCACGACGACGAGGGTCTCGGTATGAGGAAAGCTGGCCACGTCGATATCGCCAGTGAAGTTGACCCGGCCGGCGATCATCGCGCCGGGTCCTTCCCAGGCGATCTCGCGACATGATGCGAACGGGTCGTCCTTGCCGAAGGCCGCCTTGCAGAAAGTGGTTGAGATGGGGGCACCGTGGGCGCGGTGCAGCAGCAGGGCTGCGGTCATGTTGGCTCCTCGTTCATGTAGCCAAGAATGGCTTTGGTTTCCAGGTATTCCTGCAGGCCTTCGACGCCGTACTCGCGGCCGTTGCCCGACCGCTTGTAGCCGCCGAAGGGGGCGTGTGGGTTCCAGGCCGGGTGGTTGATGTGCACCTGTCCGGAACGGATCCGGGCAGCGACGGCGCGCGCGGCGCCGAGATCCTGGCTCTGCACATGGGCACCCAGGCCGTAGACCGTGTCGTTGGCGATCTCCACGGCTTCGTCCACGCTGTCGTAGGGAATGATGGCCAGCACCGGCCCGAAGATCTCCTCCTGCGCGATGCGCATACGGGGCTGCACGCTGGAGAAGATGGTCGGGCGGACGTAGAAGCCGCGCTCCAGGTCGGGCGGCCGGCCGGGGCCGCCGCAGACGAGCCGGGCGCCTTCTGAGATGCCGGCCTCGATCATTTCCTGCACGCGGTTGAACTGGGCGCGATTGGCGACCGGACCGTGCGTCGTCTGCGGCAAGCGCGGGTCACCCACGACGAGCGCCTCTGCCGCTTCATTCGCGAGTCGCTCGACTTCCGCCAGCCGCTCGCGCGGCACGATCATGCGGGTCGGGGCGCTGCAGGACTGGCCGACGTTGCGGAAGGCCGCGGCCACGCCCAGAGGTATGGCGCGCGGGAGGTCCGCGTCGGGCAGAACGATGTTGGGCGACTTGCCGCCCAGTTCCTGCGCGACCCGCTTGACCGTCGGCGCGGCCGCCTGGGCCACCAGCACGCCGGCGCGGGTCGAGCCGGTGATGGAGATCATGTCCACATCCGGGTGCGACGCCAGCGCTGCGCCAACCTCCGGCCCCTCGCCGTTGACGAGGTTGAACACGCCGGCAGGGACGCCGGCATCGCGCATCACCTCGGCGAAGAGCAGCGCGCTCAAGGGCGACAGCTCGCTGGGCTTCAGCACGACCGTGCACCCCGCCGCCAGCGCGGGGCCGACCTTGGCGGTGATCTGGTAAAGCGGCCAGTTCCAGGGCGTGATCAGCCCGCACACGCCGATGGGTTCGCGCAGGATGGACACACCCTCGCGATGGGTCAGGAAGGGATAGCTGCGTGCCAGGTCACGCGCCACGCGGATGTGCTCTGCGGCAATGGGCACCTGCGTGCTGCGCGCGACGCTGATGGCGGCGCCCATTTCCAACGAGATGGCCTGCGCGAACCACTCCGCGCGCTCTAGGATCAAGGCGTGCATGCGGTCGAGCAACGCGGCCCGGGTTTCGACCGCACTGACGGACCAGGTGGTGAACGCCCGCCGGGCTGCGGCCACCGCGGCGTCCACGTCCTGCGCATTGCCCAGCGCGATCTCCGCGACGGCCTGCTCCGTCGACGGGTTGGTGACGGCGCTGCGGGCCGCACCCGCCGGAGTGCACCACTCACCGCCGATGAAGACGCGATCCAGGTGGCCGGCGTTCGTGAGGCGCTCGATGACGGGGTTCATTCAGTGTGTCCTTTGAGGCCTGGCAAGGCGAACGAAAGTAGACATGAAGCGCCGCTTGAGGGCGTGCCGGATGTGCGCCGGACTTCGCAAGAATCTGTCGTGCCGGCCCCGCAGAACAGCGAGCGCTGCTGTGGATGGCCGCTGCACCGGATCTAAGCTCGGCCATGCTTGAAGAACAGATCCCCGCCACTGCGATCGACGACCTGATGCCCGACCTGGTCGCCCTGCGCCGCGACCTGCATGCCCACCCGGAGCTGGCCTTCCAGGAGCGGCGCACCGCCGGCATCGTCGCGGCGGCGTTGCGCCTGCTCGGGCTCGAAGTGCACGAAGGCCTGGGTGGCACCGGTGTCGTCGGCACGCTGCGCCACGGCACGAGCGGCCGCTCGGTCGGGCTGCGTGCCGACATGGACGCACTGCCGATGGCCGAACAGTCGCGCCTGGGC
>NZ_JBFUMO010000138.1:0-11972 GCF_054049355.1 Roseateles sp. P5_E11
CGCGAGGCCTTGGCTGAAGCGATCGAGCTCGTCACGCGATTCGACGACGAGCTGGCTGGGCGCATCCGCACTCACGCCAACTTCGAACGCTGCTTCATCGAAGTGGGGAGTCCGCGCCTGATGTCGTCGGTCTGACTGCACTCCTGGCGCCGAGCCGCACAGCGGGCGTGCCCCGTGCTCAGCCCCAGTACTGCCAGCAAATCGATCTCGTGCTGGACCCGGCCGGCCAAGCGCATCAATCGCTCGCGCTCAGCGGTCATCTGCTCCGTCGGGCCTGTGCCTTCGCCCTGAGCGGCGCGCCGATGGGCAGCAATGATGGCGAAGAATGCTTCTCGCTCTTCCTGGAGCATTTGTTGCAGCAAGGCCCGTTGGATCTTGTAGGCCTGCAGTGCTTCGCCGTTCTGTGCCATGGCGCCCTCCGGTCGTGACGGTCAGCGGCGGTGCATTATTAGTGGCGGTGCCAGGTTTACTCGACCGCCGCCACGGGTTCCGGGGCAGGTCCACCTAAAGCGCGCCGACTATAAAAGCCTTCGACCCCATCCAGCACGCCATGGCAACCATCATCAGGTTCTCTGTCATCGACACGAATCCAAGGGGCACTTGGCTATCGCCACCGACGCAAGCGCACTTGAGTTCGCGCTTGTCAACATAGACCGCTTTGAAGACAGAGGCCGCCCCGACGGTGCCGATGAACAGGGCCAACGGGGCGGAGAGCCAGGGGCCTACGCCTGCAAGCATCAGCGCACCAGCCAGCCCCTCTGCAAATGGGTAGATGTAGGCGTAGCGAACCCAACGCCTGGCGAGCAGGTCGTAGTTGAGGAACATGGTGGAAAAGCTCTCGACGTCCCGCAGTTTCTGAAGCGCGAGCAGGCACATCGAAATGGCGACGAAGCGCTCCACGGCTTGCACGATCAAGACGCCGTTTCTTTCGTCCCAACCTGCCGCAAGTGCCATCACTGCGGCCATGCTGAACAACGCGACGATCGGTGCGTAGCTCACGTCACCCTCGCCTTTCACCGGATCACCGAAAAAGGCCCGCAGGGCGTCATGCCCACCAATGCGCCGGCCATCAATGAAAGTCTGCGGCGTCGTCTGTACGCCGTGCAGCTTTTTGAAGGCCTCGGTTTCAGCATGGCTCGACAGGTGGTGGTCCTCCACCTCGTAGCCGTGGCGCCTCAAGAGGTCCAGTGATTTGAGGCCGAACGGGCAGACGTGTTCGGGCATCACCATTCGGTATAGCACCGCACGTTGCGTCTGGCTTGTCATCCTCATGGTCCTTCGCACGGTGAATATTCTCTGCGCGATGGTACATTTGTACCAATGTAGTTTCAGCGCCATCGCGCCCATGCTCACCACGTCGAAAGCCGCCGCACTTGCAGCGCTCACTGCGGCAGTCCTGGCCGGCGCTTGGTACGTGCGCCAGCAGCGGCAGGAGTTCCGGGGCGGTTTGGCGCCGGCTCCTGCGTCAGCGAGTTCGGCGGCGTCTGCGTCTGCTCCGGCGCCTGCAGCTTCCGTCTCGCTTGCACCTGCGGCGGCGGCCTCGGTTCCCGAGCCCTCACCAGCCGATCCGCTGCAGCTCACGGGCTTAGCAGATGCATTGATCGACCTGCTCGGCCGCAAGGCGGTTGCCAGCCAGCTCCAGGTCGACGATTTCGCGCATCGGGTGGTTGCCACGGTCGACAACATGGATCGCGAGCAGGTGTCAGCACGCCTGTGGCCCGTCAATCCAACGCTTGGCCGCTTCACCGTGCGCCAGCAGGCCGGCCACACCTACATCGATCCGGACAATGGGCTGCGATATGCGCCATTGCTGCTACTTGTCGAGACCGTCGATGCCGCCCAGTTGGCGGAGTTGTATCGCCGCATGTACCCCATGCTGCAAGACGCCTACGTCGACTTGGGATATCCCAAGGGACGGTTCAACGACCGACTTTTGGCCATCATTGACCATCTGCTCGATACGCCGGTACCTGACGGTCCGCTCGAGGTCAAGCTTCCAGCGTTCGACCCTTCCGTGCGACCACCGCGGCCATGGGTTCTGTACCAGTTTGCAGACCCCGCGCTTGAGTCGTTGTCGGCGGGCCAGAAATGGCTGCTGCGATTGGGACCCGTCAACGAGCGCCGGATGAAGATGCGCCTTGTGCACCTGAGGAAAGGTCTGCTGGCCGCCTCCGGGCAGGCCCAGTGATGCTGGCGCGAACGAAGTACATTCGGTCGGATATTTGCTTCTCTTTGCCGGGCGCTGCGTGAACCAGTCTCGCAATATTCCCGACGACGTCACACGCTTTGTGCTGACCAGCGTGCCTTCCGTGCCGCACCTCGAAGCGATGCTGCTTTTCCATCGCGAGCCTTCGTTGCGCCGTACGGTCGCCGAAGTGGCACGGGCGCTCTATCTGCAGGATCGTGCGGTCGCTGAACTGCTGCAGGCCCTTTGCAAAGCACGCATCCTCGCGTGCGAGGACGAGCACTACTGGTACGCCCCCGACGAGATGCTGGTTGACTCGGTGGCTAGGCTGGAGCAGGCCTACCGCGAGAATCTAATGGGCGTGACCAACCTCATTCACAACGCGACCCAGAAGACCGCGATGCGTTTTGCGGACGCCTTCAAGTGGCGAAAGGACACCTGACGTGGACAAGCTGATTTACGGCCTGTGCGCCTTGACCGCGCTGACCTGCGCATTCCTGCTGTTGCGCAGCCATGCCAGGAATGGGTTCCGGATCCTGCTGTGGAGCGGTCTGTGTTTCGTCGGGCTGACGGCGAACAACGTCCTGCTGGTGCTCGATAAGACGTTGTTCGCCCACATCGATCTGTCGTCGTGGCGGCTGGTCACGGCGCTGGTGGCGATGGCGCTGCTGGTCGCGGGTCTCGTCCTTGAGGGTGATCAGTGAGTACCGAAGCACTGAATTCGTTCCTGCTTGGCGGCATCGCCGCGCTGACCTTTGTCGCGGGCTTGTTCTTCCTGCGCTACTGGCGCAGCACCCGGGACAGGTTCTTCCTGTTCTTCATGCTGTCGTTCTTCATCGAGGCAGCCAACAGGGTCCACATGGCACTGACCGCGTCATGGAACGAAGACAGCGCATCGCACTACGGCGTGCGCCTCTTGTCGTATGGGCTCATCCTGCTGGCCATCTGGGACAAGAACCGGCCGCGCGGCAAGTAACGCATCCAAAGCCTCAAGGCACGAGCACGTCGCCAGCGCGGACCCAGAAGACGACGGGGCGGGTCAGGAAGCGCGGGAGTCCTCACTGGAGCCGGCCGGCTGAGGCTGGGGCGCGAGCGGGTGTAGACGCGCCAGTTGCGCCAGCATCAAAGTACCGTACAGCGGCTGGCTGATCCAGCGGGCGACCAGCTTGGCGCCGAGCGCGGCCGCCATCAGACTGAGCACCATCGCGTGGCCGTCCACCATCTCCATGACGATGATGAAAGCCGTGAGCGGCGCCTGGGTCACTGCGGCCAGGAAGGCTGCCATGCCCAGTGCGATCAACGCGGACGAACTGTCCGCCCAGCCCGTTAACAGGGCCACGTCGTTGCCAATTCCTGCGCCAATGGCCAGCGAAGGCGCGAAGATGCCGCCTGGCACCCCGGACCAAACAGCCAGCCACGTGGCCGCGAAACGCAGGGTGACGTACAGCAGCGGCATGTCGGTGTGCCCTTCCAGCAGCCGACGTGTGTACTCATAGCCGCTGCCGAAGCTGGCGCCGCCGCTCACCCAGCCGATCAGCGCGATAGCCAGCCCGCATGCCGTCGCGAACGCCACGGGATGTCCCTTCCGCCAGCGGCTGAGCCGATCTGGCGCGCCGACCAGAGAGGCATGCAGAAGTCGCGAGAACAAGCCACCCAAGGCGCCGCTGGCCAAGGTCACCAGCAGCGCGGGGAACAGGAATCCCGGCTCCAGCGGCGGCACGTGAATTACGCCGAAGTAGGTCGAGTTACCGAAGGCCGACACTGCCATGAGGCCGGCCAGCACGATGGCGGCAATGATCAAGCCACTGTTGCGCTGCTCGATGCGCCGGCTAAGCTCTTCAATCGCGAACATGACGCCGGCCAAGGGCGCGTTGAACGCGGCTGCGATACCGGCCGCACCACCGGCGATCAGCAAGCCGTGATCGGACACGGGAGATCCTTTGGGCAACCAGCGGCGAGCGTGATGCATCACGCCGGCGGCAATCTGCACCGAAGGCCCCTCCCGCCCGCTGGCGAGCCCCGCCATCAGCCCGCCCGCGGTGAGGATTACCTTTGCCGCGCTGAGGCGCAGCGACACGAAGATGCTGCGGCCTTGCTCGTCCACCGTTGGTTCAAGCGCGGCCATCACCTGGGGGATGCCCGAGCCTGCGGCGCCAGGCGCGAATCGCTGGGTCAGCCAAACCAGAATGCCGAGGCAAAGAGGCGTCCAGATGAAGGGCAACCACCCATGAACCGCCCGTATAGCCGCAAAGCTACCCAACGCACGTTCGCACAGCCACGTGAAGCCCACCACTGACAGCCCAGCCAGGACTGCGAAGAGCAGGACGACGAACCGTCCCAGCCATTGGCGCCAGTCCGAGAAGTCGTCGCGAATCGATGCAACAACATCGGGTTGCTTCGGTTGCTGATGTCTTGGCGGTGTCATGGGGCGATCGTGTCACACAACATTTGTACAAATGTATATGTTACGCTTGCGTTGCCAAATTTACGGGCCGGCACCCCCGGCTGACATCAGATGAAAACCTTCGCATCGCGCGCACTGATGTGCGCCTTTCCCCTGATCTTGGCGGCCTGTAGCAGTACCAAGCTCGTCGAGCCGCCGAAGAACGTGGCATACACGGCGCCGACGACGGCAGCGCCCGCGCCGAACGCTGCAAGCGCCCCGGCTCCTGCTGCGCCCATGCGGCCTGTTCTCGCAGCCCACCTGGATCCGAACAACGTCCTGTATCGGGATCGAAGCGTCTATTTCGAGTACGACGGCTCCGCTTTGAGGGACCAGGACAAGCGTCTGATCGAGACTCATGGCAGCTATCTCGCCCGCATGCCAACGCTGCAAATCAGGATTGAGGGCAATACGGACGAACGGGGCAGCAGGGAGTACAACCTTGCGTTGGGCCAGCGTCGCGCAGAAGTGGTCAAGGCGGCGCTGATGGTGTTCGGCGTTCGTGATTCGCAAGTGGAGGCGGTGAGCCTCGGCGAGGAAAAACCTCGCGCAACGGGGCACGATGAATGGGCTTGGGCGCAGAACCGACGCGCCGACGTCGTGTACCCCTTCGCGACCAAGTAGCAGATAACGACGGTCCAAGAGCCCGCCGACCGCGTGAGCGCAGGCGGGAAAACTGGCTTGGGCACCGGTGAGGTGCCCTCTTTTTTCGCGGGTTCAGATGCTCTACGGACTGACTGCGCTGCAGGAGTTGGGTTGGCCCATCGCCGTCGCGTTGGCGTGGGTCGTCGGCGAGCTGGGGCACCGATGGACCGGGCTGCCCCGCATCAGTCTGTACGGCGTAGTCGGGTTCGCGCTGGGGCCAGCGCAGGCCGGGTTGCTGACGGCGACGACGGGCGGCACGATGATGCTGCTCGCCAACATCGCCTTCGGCCTGATCCTGTTTGAGTTCGGGTATCGCATCAACCTCAACTGGCTGCGGCACAACCCGTGGCTGGCGGCGAGCGGCCTGCTGGAGTCGGGCCTGACCTTTGCCTACGTGATGCTGCTGGCATGGCTCTGCGGGTTGCCCACGCTCACGTCGCTGCTGCTGGCTTCGCTGGCCATGTCCACCTCGCCGGCCGCAGTCATGCGCGTGATCAACGAGCAGCGCAGCTCGGGCCAGGTCACGGAACGGCTGATCCACCTGACCGGCCTGAACTGTGTGCTGGCGGTGTTCACCTTCAAGGTGGTCGTGGGTGTCTGGACTTTCCAGAGTTCAGGCAGCCTGGTGCAGGCAGCGCTGAACAGCGTTGTGCTGCTTGCTGCCTCCGTGGCGCTTGGAGCGATCTTCGGCGCCACGGTGCCGGCGTTGCTTCGTCGGCTCGGCAACCTCAGCCGCGATGCGACGGTTGCGTTCGCGATCTCGGTCATGTTGCTGGTGGCAGTCGCGCACGCGTTCAAGCTCTCGMCCGTGCTGGCAACGCTCACGTTTGGCCTGATGGCTCGCCACCGGCGCGTCACCTTCAGCGCCACGCAGCGCAACTTCGGGGCGCTCGGGGACTTGCTGACCGTGGTGCTGTTCATGTTCGTCGCCAGCACGCTGGAGTGGCACCGTGTCGTCAGCGGACTTGGACTCGGGCTGGGATTGATCGCCGTGCGGGCCTTTGCCAAGGTGATCGGCGTCACGCTGCTAGCCCGGTGGAGCGGCATCTCGGTGCGCAAGGGCATGTTGACGGGGATGGCCATGACGCCGATCTCCGTCTTCGTGATCCTGTTGCTGGAGCAGGCCCGCTACCTCGGGGTCGACCTCATCGATCAACTCGCCCCCCTGGCAGCAGCAACGTTGCTGCTCGAGTTGGCGGGGCCCATCGTGACGCAGCGGGCGCTGATCTGGGCCCGCGAAACCCCCGAATCTGCGGAGCACTGATGGCCCTGGAAGCCTTTACCAAGTCGGCCGCCTTGACCCTTGGGGTCGAGCTCGAGCTGCAGCTGGTGTCCTTGAGCGACTTCGACCTGATCGACGCGAGCCCGGACATGCTCGACCTGCTGGGCCGCGCCAAGTTCCCTGGCAACGTGGTGCCTGAGATCACCGAAAGCATGATCGAGATCTCCACAGACATCCAAACCTCGCACACGGGCTTGCTGTCCCAGTTGCGCGACATCCGCGATGCGCTGGTGCGCGCCGGCGACACCCTCAACGTCGGCGTGTGCGGAGGCGGGACACACCCCTTCCAGCAGTGGAGCCAGCGCAAGATCTACTCCAAGCCCCGCTTCAAGGAGGTCTCTGCCCTGTACGGCTACCTGGCCAAGCAGTTCACCATCTTCGGGCAACACGTTCACGTGGGCTGCACGTCCGGCGACGATGCGATGTTCCTGCTGCATTCGCTGAACCGCTACGTGCCCCACTTCATCGCGCTGTCGGCTTCGTCGCCGTTCGTGCAGGGCAAGGACACGCTGTTCAACTCGGCGCGGCTGAACTCCGTGTTCGCTTTCCCGTTGAGCGGCCGCGCGCCGTTCGTGCTGGACTGGCGCGGTTTCGAGCATGGCTACTTCGTCCACATGGAGCGCACAGGCATCGTCAAGAGCATGAAGGACTTCTACTGGGACATCCGCCCCAAGCCGGAGTTCGGCACCATCGAGCTGCGGGTCTGCGACACGCCACTGACCGTGGAGCGGGCTGCCGCGCTCGCCTGCTATCTGCAGGCACTGTGCGCCCATCTGCTGGAGCGCAGCGAGCCGCCGCCCGTGGAAGACGACTACCTGGTCTACAACTACAACCGCTTCCAGGCCTGCCGTTTCGGGCTGGATGGCACCATCGTGCACCCCAAGGGTTATGAGACGCTGTCGCTGCGCGAGGACATTCTCGCGACGCTGCGACACCTGGAGCCACATGCTGACCGGCTGGGGAGCCGCGCTGCGCTCGACCATTTGTACGAGGCCACGCACGAGGGCAGCGACGCGAGCTATCTGCGCCAGCAGCATGCAGACCGGGGCAGCCCTGAGGGCATGGTCGACGCTGCGCTTGCGCGCTTTAGAGCCCAGATGCCGCCCGAGCTGTCCTTATGATTTGCGCATGGCCAGCCGACAACCCTCCAGCCCCCTTCAGTCCGAGGGCGAAGCCCATCAGAACGATGACGCAGCGCAAGTGCTGAGGCAGTTCCGGCAGGTGCTGAGCACGGTCAAGACGCACTTTCAGCAGGTCGAGAAGAAGTCGGGGCTGGGCGGGGCGCAGGCTTGGGCGTTGAGCATCGTTCAGGAGCGACCCGGCGTAGGTGTCAGCGATCTGGCACGTGCGATGGATATCCATCAGTCCACCGCCAGCAATCTGGTGAAGGTGCTCATCGAAAAGGGGCTGGTGGGCACACGCAAGGAGAGCCTTGATCGAAGAGCCGTACAGCTTTACTTGCTGCCAGACGGAACCAAGGCTCTTCGCAAGGTGCCCGGCCCCTTTGCTGGCGTTCTACCAGGCGCTCTGCACTCACTCGACGCCCCCACATTGCGCCGCCTCAAGAAAGACMTGGCCAAGCTGATCGTGGTCCTCAACGCCGACGAGAAGGCCGGCGGGATCCCGTTGGGCGACATGTAGCTTGCAATATTCCGCTGGGATTTGGCCCCCTGTTCTTCCTCCCTGGGCAGGCGCCGACTGAGTGTCTGCGAGCATAGGTGCGGTTGATGTTCAAGGGTCCAAGGCCAACGCCGTGATGGCTGTCGCTAGTTCACCCGGCCAACTAGATTTGCGTCACGGGCTACCTTCCAGGCGCCGCCTTCTTTGCGCAGGATCGTCAGCGTGTGGCCGTCTCGTGAGGTGGGAGGCGACCCATCGGTCGAAGGAACCGTTGCAGTCATGCGAGTTCGCATGAACGCCCAATCGCCCAACACTTCTATTTCGAGGATCTCGCGCTCCACGGCAACTTTGGGCAGCTTCCCGGCTTTCGCTTCGGCGGCCTTGGCGAAATCAGTTCTTGTCATTGGCGCCTTTCCGGGCGTCAGCAATACGGCGCCGCTAGCCAAGACGCCAAGAACTCCGTTGGCGTCGCCATCGCATGTGGCCGACACCCACGTCGATACCAAGTCTCGAATCAGTTGCTCGTCTGATTGCTTCATTTCACATCCTTCCATTGCAGAAGAAGCAGCAGGGAGACCGYGCCTAGCCTCAGAACAGCAAAAAGGCGGCAGCCGCCAGAACAGTCGGGCCGAGCGCCCCCAGGAGTAACCCACCAGCGCCAATGGATTCATCCTCGAATCCCCGCTTTAGCAGTGCGACGCCGGCCGGGTTCGGCGCGTTAGCGATCACCGTCAGTCCCCCGCCGGCTACGGCGCCGGCCACCAGCATGTACTTCGCGTCCTCCGAGATGCTGGTAATGAGGGAGCCGAGATAGGTCAGCGCCGCGTTGTCGGTGATGCCGGTCAGTCCAAGCGCGCCGAAGAACAGGGCCACTGGTTCCAGCGCCGAGACGATGGGTTGCAACCACCAGCCCTGAAGACCGCCAAGCACAACCAAGCCTGCCAGGAAGAAGGCCACCAGCAGCGCCTCCTTGAGGATCAGCGGGCTTTGATGCCGTTCATAGGCCTGCGTGAAGCCGAGGAACATCAGGAAGAGGCCCAGAAACGCAACTGGATGGTGGGCGAGCAGGACGACACCAGCAAGCAACGCGAGATGCACCAACACCACCAGCAAAGGAACGACAGCTTCCGCTGGCGCCGCATCGACCGGCGCGGCGAGCAGATGCTTGCGAAGCACGAACGTCACGATGGTGGTGTTGGTGACCACGGCCACCGCCGCCTTCCAGCCGAAATGCGTGAACATGAAGGCGCTGTCCCACTGCCAGGTGCTCGCAACCATCAGCACCGGCGGCGCGGCGTAGGAGGTGAGCGTGCCGCCGATCGATACATTGACGAACAGCACGCCCAGGGACAGGTATTTCAGGCGCTCGGGCACCTCGGGACGGAAGACCTGCGGGGCAAGCATCAGCGCGGCAATGGTCATGGCCGCGGGCTCGGTGATGAGCGAGCCCAGCAGCGGCACGGCAGCCAGGCCCAGCCAGGCGCTGGTCAGCGGCGTGGGCAGCGGCAAGACCCGGGTGATGCCGTCGACCGCCCAAATGATGGTGCGCAGCACCGGCCGGGAAGCAGCCACCACCATCACCACGAAGACGAACAGCGGCTCGGTGTAGTTGCGCGATTCCGCATAGGTGAGTGCTTGACTGCCACCTTGCATCACGCCCATCGCGACAATCAGGACGATGGCCCAGAATCCGAACACCACCTCCACCTCACCGAGGAGATGGAACAGGCCTGCGTGCCTTGGGAAGCGGTGGGAAAGGCGTTCGAACTGCTTGGCTGCGAACGTATGTGCCAGGGCGAGCACGAACAGAGCAAGGGCGGTGTACTGGACGGCGTCGTCAGACATCGAGGGCATGGTCGCGGTTGATCCGCGAGGCGGCCCGACCATCGCAAACAACCTGCTGGTCCGCGGTTCGGCCCAGCACCCAGACGTGAGTGTAGCCACGGCACCAGGCCGCGCCACGGGTCCCGTTACCTGGCGGCATCGGCCCAGCGCTCGATCCAGGAGAGCGCCTGCACAACGCCAGGCTTAGCGTCCTACCGCACCGCCATCACCCGGGGTGGACCGCCGGCTGGCGCGAGTTGATAGCTTCATCAATCGCATTGCACAAGGCTATGACTTGGCGCTTCAACCTGCGTCGTGGCGATTGGCCGGCTCGGAACTTCAGGACCGACTCCGGCGTCTGCGGCTGACCATGCCCAACCCCGCCAGCGAGGTAAGGGCCATGACTAGGCTGCCCGGTTCGGGCACTGTGGTCGCCGCCGCAGCCAGATCGAATTCGGCGCCGGTGCCGTTCTTGCCGACTAGGCCTGCATAGGACGTGGTTTGCAGCAGCATGCCGCTGCGGCTGTACTGGTCGAAATACTGCGTCGGCCCCCGAACCACCCACAACGTGTTGTCAGCGTAGTCCATCGCCAATGCACCACCCACCAAATCGCTGAGGGAAGTCATCAGCCGGCCATCCATCTGATAGTTCCGCAGCTCGCCTGCGGCGCCACTCGGCGTGTTCAGGGTGGCCTGCAGCCAAAGCGTGTTGTTGGTCGGGTCGTAGGTGATGCCCGAGGCCCGGGCACCGTCGTCCAGCAGAAACAGCAAGGTCGGGTCGCCCCATTCACGGTCGAAGGAGTAGACGCCCGAGGGGTTGCCGCCAAAGCCGGCTGCGACGGCATAGTTGCGCCGGCCGTCGGTGGCACCATCGACGAGGCCCACGCTGGTCGACTGCACATAGGTCGTGCCGGTTTGCGTCAGATCGAGGTTGTAGCGGCCGCCAAAGYCACTGCCATTGCCCATGGTGCGAACGTCGCCATACACGGCGATGGGCTGTTCACAATGGTTGCAGTAGGTGGGCGCCGAACCAGTGACTGCGTCACCCTGAACCGTGTACAGGCTCTTGGATGACACATTGGTGAGGTACAGGGTCGACACCGGGCCAGCGTAGGCCGGGGCCACCATGGCGGCGGTTGCTGCGGCCGCCAGCAGGGCAAGGGCGGATTTCCGGAATCGAATCATGGCTTCTTTCTTTCTGAGTTGGAGACTGGAGTTCAGGGCAAGCAGGGCAGCAACGTGGACCAACGCGCCACTGCGCCGGGCAAGTCCGAGCGGTTGCAGACCTCGCCGACTCGGCCACGCAACGGCGGGTAGAGCGATTCCGGGAAACGCACGTGTCGCTACTTGGGGATACGCAATCGCCTCGGATGGAGCGTGAAGGCGCTTGGTTTGGTCCGCCGACGGGCCTAGTCCTTACTTGGCGAGATGCCCCTTGAACCGGTGACGCACGTGCATGTAAGGCGCCCGCGCCCCTCGCGACTACGCGGGGCAGGCTGCCGCTCTGTCGTCAGCCTTCGACGAGAAGTGCATAACGTGCACCTTCTACGTCGTTAGCTTTGGCGTCGAGCGGCCGAGGACCGCCGAGGCGGCTCGCTCCGCCGAGCAGCAACCAAAGCTTCTGCACCTGCATCCACAGCTCCTGCGCTGAGTTGGAGGACCTCGGTGGCGGGCTGGCTGCGGCGGACCGGTGTCGGGTAGGGTCGCGCTCACGCTGAGGTCGGCATCAGGTCCGCACCCGCTTCTTGGCGCGTACTCAATGCCTACTGGAACCAGCGCGTGAAGCACACGGCCCCCATGGGGCCGGCGCAAGTTGAGCTAACAGCAACTACGGGCTTATGCGCCGCAGCGTGCTCCTACTCGATGATCGCCTCGTCATCTCCAGTCTCGCTGTGCTTGCGCCAGGCACGAGTCGCGCGTCGCATCAAGTTGAGCTGGGCGACGAAGCGCGCGCAGGCGAAGCAGACCCGCAC
>NZ_JBFUMO010000139.1:0-11960 GCF_054049355.1 Roseateles sp. P5_E11
TATGGCTGYGCTTTGCGCCTTGCAGCCCATCCCAAATCACGGCGCGCCGCATCGCGGGAACTCATTCAGCGCTTCCCTAGAATTTCATTATCCACGAGGGCCCTTCCCTATGACCTATGCCCCGACCTCGGCCTTGATTGCCGAACTGCTTGCCCGCCCCGCCGACGCCGACCGCCTGATGCGCGCCGCCTGCGCCGAGTTGCGCGCCCATCCCCTGCCGCCAGCCCCGCCCGATGCCAACGCCCTGCGCACCGGCCTGGGCCGCGTTGCCGAGGCGGGGCTGGACGGCGTGCTGCATCGCCTCGTCGCCGATGTGCCACACGGCTGCATGACGGAGAGCCTCGCTGCACTGCTGCGCCCGCCCGAGCTGGCCTGGGACGAGGCCCAGGAGATCGACTGGGCCGCACGCCATTGGCAGGAATGCCGCGCCGAGGGTCTGCTAGACGAGGACCTGGCGGCCGACTTCGGCGAGTACTGGCGGCGCCTGGAATGGAGCGCGTTGCGCCAACACCTTGTGCTGCTGGCGACCCTGGGCGAAGGCCACGCCGACGAGCGCCGGCTGATGGCCCATGTCGCCAAGACATCGAGCCGCTACGTCGCCTTCGGGCCGCTCAAGCGAGCCATGGAGGCCCGCCATCCCGAGTTCTTCGTGCTCGGCTTCAGCCTGCGCTGAGCCGAAAGCAAAACGACCCCGGGGCCGAGGCCGCGGGGTCGCCGTGGGGTGCGGATGAATCAGGCTTTGCGGCGGCGCTTGGCCAGGCCGACACCGGCCAGGGCAATGCCCACCAGCGCATAGCTGGCCGGTTCAGGCAGAGCGGCGGCACCGGTCTGGTAGGCCCACAGGCCCAGGTCGCTGTAGGCCGAAGTGTTATTGGGGTTGTAGTGGTCCCAGCTGCCATTGGTGCCGGCGTAGGCGTAGGCATAGGCATTCGGGTTGCTGGCACCGACGTCGGCGTAGTTGCCCCACATCAGGCCGCGCGAGGACGAACCACCGATGACCGAGCTCAGCGCGTTCCAGTCGCTGCCGGGCGTGCTGGTCCACAGCGCATCCACGTCGCTCAGCGAAGCGACCGAGAAGCCGGCAGCGGTGGCCGTGTTGACCTGAGCCGTGTAGTTCATGTTGAACAGGTCGGGCAGCTGGAGCCAGACACGGCCGGTGGTCGTGTCCTGGAAGGTGGCATAGCCGTTCACATCGGCGTGCGCCACGAGGCCGGCGTGAGCGGCACTGGCGCCCAGGCCGATGACGGTAGTGAGGGCGACGGCCAACAGCTTGGTCGAGAAGGTCATTTGATTTATGAACTAGGGGTTGACGACGGACGCATGTTGCCCGCGTCGCCTCCAAGTTCCGCCCCCTCGCCTCCAGGGGGTCAGGCCATGCCTTGTGAACAAGTTCGCAGCCGCCCGGCCGCGTCTTCCCCCGTGGTCACGGGGAAGCGCCTCAGGGGCAGGTCGCGCAGCCCGCTGCGACCAGCCAGGGGTCCTTGTCCTCGCCGCCGAAGATCTGCAGCAGGAAGTCGAGGAAGGCGCGCGTGCGTGCCGGCACGTATTTGCGGGTCGGCATGCCGGCCCACAGCGTCGTGCCAAACAGCCGCCACTGCGGCATGACGCGCTCCAGCGCCTGCTCCAGCAGCGCGTCCTCGACCATGAAGCTGGGCAGCCCGGCCACGCCCAGGCCGTGCAGGGCGGCGGCGTAGTTGGTATCCATGTGCGTCGTCGACAGCGCGGCGCGCGAGGGCACGATGGGCAGGGTGATCTCCTCGGTGCCGTCGCCGCGCTGCAGCGTCAGGCCGCGCATCAGCGAAGGCGTGGGCGGCAGCAGCGCGTCGTGCTGCTTGAGGTCGTGCGGGTGCTGGGGGCGGCCGCGCTGGTCCAGATAGTCGGGCGAGGCGCACATGATGAATTCACTGCGTGCCAGGCGGCGGGCGATGAAATCGCCGTCCAGCGTCTCGCGGGACAGGAAGATGGTCAGGTCGTAGGCGTCGTCCACCGTGTCGACCGGGCCCGGCGACGTGATCTCCAGCGTCACCAGCGGGTACTCGCGATGGAACTTGGGCAGGTGCTTGGCGAGCTGATGCACCGCGATGGCCGGCGGGCACAGGATGCGCAGCAAGCCGCGCACCTCCTGCGTGGCCGAGGCGGCCAGGGCTGCCGCCTCGTCGACATCGGCCAGGATGCGCCGCGCCCGCTCCAGATAGGCCTCGCCGATCTCGGTCAGCGACAGCCGCCGCGTCGTGCGGTTCAAGAGCCGCGTGCCGAGATGCTCCTCCAGCTCGGCCACCAGCCGTGTGACGACGGCGGGCGCCAAGTCCAGCCCGCGTGCCGCGGCGGCAAAACTGCCCTCGTCGATGACGCGGACGAAAACCTTGATGGCGCGTAGCTGATCCATTCAGGGATGCGCAGCCATGACCTGGGCCACCGCGGCGGTCAAGCGCTTGCCATAGGGCACGTGCAGGAACTCGTTGGGCCCGTGGGCATTGCTCTTCGGTCCGAGCACGCCGCAGACCATCATCTGCGCCTTGGGGAAGCCCTTTTGCAGCATGCTCATCAGCGGGATGGTGCCGCCCTGGCCGATATAGCCGACCGGCGCGCCGAAATGGGCCTGGCTGGCGTCGTTGAGCGCCTGGCTGAGCCAGGGCGACAGCTCGGGGGTGTTCCAGCCGGTGGCGCCGTAGGCCCCGGCGCGGCCGTCGGGCGTGAAGGTCACCTTGGCGTTGTAGGGCGCGTTGTCCTCCAGCAGGGCCTTCAGCTTGAGGGCAGCTTCGTTGCCGTCAATGAGCGGCGGCAGGCGCAGCGAAAGCTTGAAGGCGGTGTAGGGCCGCAGCACGTTGCCGGCGTTCTTCAGCTCGGGGAAACCGTCGGCGCCGACCACCGACAGCGTCGGCCGCCAGGTGCGGTTCAGCAGCACCTCGACCGGGTCGGTCGCGACCGGCAGCACCGGGCCGCCGTCCGCACCGCAGGCCCAGGGCATGCGCTTGTAGACCTCTTCCTTCAGGATGGCCGCCGTGGCCTTGACCTGGTCCAGGCGGGCGCCGGGGATGTCGCAGTGGAAGCTCTCGGGCAGCAGACGGCCCGTCTTGCTGTCCTCCAGCCGGTCCAGCACCTGACGCAGGATGCGGAAGGACGAGGGCACGACGCCCGAAGCGTCGCCGCTGTGGATGCCTTCGGCCAGCACCTCGACCTTCAGCACACCCGACACCATGCCGCGCAGCGAGGTCGTCAACCAGAGCTGGTCGTAGTTGCCGGCGCCAGAGTCCAGGCAGACCACCAGGGACACGTTGCCCAGCCGGGGACCGAGCAGGTCCAGGTAGGCCGGCAGGTCGAAGCTGCCGCTTTCCTCGCAAGTCTCGATCAGGCCGACGCAGCGCGGGCGCGGGATGCCCTGCTTGTCCAGCGCCATGATGGCCGTCAACGACGCGTAGACCGCGTAGCCGTCGTCGGCGCCGCCGCGGCCATAGAGCAGGCCTTTCTCATACTTGGGCGTCCAGGGACCGAGGTCGTTGCGCCAGCCGCTGAACTCGGGTTGCTTGTCCAGGTGGCCGTAGACGACGACCGTGTCTTGCGAATCTGCCTTGGTGGCCGGCACCTCGAAGAAGATGACCGGCGTGCGGCCAGGGATGCGCACCACTTCGAGCTTCAGGCCGGCAACCTTTTTGCTCTCCACCCAGGCGGCGGCCTGGGTCAGCACCTTCTCGATATGGCCGTTCTTCGCCCAGTCGGCGTCGAACATCGGGCTCTTGGCGGGAATGGCGATGTAGTCGGTCAGCGCGGGGACGATTTCCTCGTCCCAGACGCGGGCGGCAAAGTCGCCCAGCGCGGTGGCCTCGTCGGCTTGCAGGGGCAGGTGGGGATCACGTGCGTTCATGGCGTACTCCTGGCGCTTGTGGCGCGACTTACCAGTTTAGGCTTTGGCCGCGACAGGCATCACGCCGCCTGGGATAACTACCGGCGGCATTCACGGCGTCAACCGCTTAGGCTCGACGCCAAGATGCGCTTGTTACTGATTGTTCTGATTGCGCTGCTGACCGGCTGTGCCTCAGGCCCCAAATTCACCGTGGACGACGGCCGCGAGGTCGACGAGACGCTGCTGGCCGGCATGCGTGCCTATGGCGCCGGCGAGCGCCTGATCCGCCCGGCCATCGCGCGCAGCGCGGCGCTGAAAGACAAGGACTGCGACAAGCAGTGGGAGCTGCCCTTCGCCGTGGCCACCAGCGCCGGCTGGAGCGCGGACGATCGCGTCGCCTGGGTGCGCGCCCTGCAGGTGGACGAGAGGCTGACCGTCATCGCCGTCACCCAGGATTCGCCGCTGGCCCCGAGCGACCGCATCGTGCGCGTCGGCGGCCGCGAGGACATCGACGGCGAGCGCCTGCTGGAAACGCTGGCCGAGGCGCGCGACGCTGGCAAGCCCTTCAACGTCGGCCTGGCCTCAGGCCGCAACGTCGCCATCAAGCCCTTCGAAGTCTGCCGCGGCTACACACGCTTCGCACCGCCCAACACGGCGCAGCTGCAGGACTACCACTGGCTGCTCAGCCTGCACCCGCTGGAGGTGACCCAGGCCGAGCCCACACCCGACGAGGCGCTGTGGATGGTGTTGTGGACGCAGGGCCTGTCCGAAGAGGGCGGGGCCCGCATGAAGACCTACCACTACGCCATCAAGATCGCCGGCACCCTCTACAACCTGGCCACACTGGCCTCGGGCGTCAAGGCCGCAGCGCTGGCCGCCGACGCCGCGATGAGCGCGGCCAAGAGCGCCGCGGCCAACGTGGCCAGCGAGTTCCTTAAGCAGCAGCTCATCGAGCAGGGCAAGGCGCTGGCGACGCAGAAGATCCGCGAAGGCCTGGTGGACGCTGCTCAACAGCTGACGCGCCAGCAGGTCATGAACGTGATGCAGGCCGCGGCCGCCAACCGCGGCTCGCTGTCGGGCATCTCCCGCATCGCGGCCACCACCTTCGACTATGCCGACGCCTGGGCCTTCACGCGCATGGCGGCCCTGGGCGCGTCGCCGCTCGCGGGCTTCACGCTGCACCAGAAACTCATCGAGCGCAGCCTGGCCGCCAACGCCTTCCTGTTCGACGCCGACCGCCTGGCGGCCATCAACAAGATCGCCGCCGCACGCGGTTTCGAGGCCGAGGTGGTCGCCATCCTCGGTGGCCTGCGCGCCGACACGCTGCGGGCCGAGATCGGCGCCATGCCGCTGGCCTCGGCGCGCGGCAGCTTCAGCTTCGACAACGCCGACGACCCCGGCGCCAGCCGTTTCTCCCGCGGCCTGGTCGACGCCATGCTGGAACTGCCCGCCGAGTCGGCCACCAAGAAATGAAGTTCGCCATCACGCTGCTGCTGTTGACGGCCGCCTGGGCTCAGGCACAGACGCCTCCCGAAGCCGCGGCGTCGGCACCCGAGCCCGCAGCTTCCGAGCCCGTCGCCGCGCCGGCCCCACCGCCGCCCAGCTGCGCCCAACTGTCGAGCCGGGCGCTGTCGGCCGACCTGCGTGCCGCCACGGCCCAATCGCAGAACCAGCCACTGGAGGCCCTCGTCAAGCTCTACGACGAGGCGGTTGCGCAATGGGGCGGGGCACTGGCCAGCTGCGACGGCCGCGCTCGCGAACGCGCCCAACGCAACCTGGCCGACAGCCAGAAGACCCGCGAAGCCCTGGCCGAGAAGCTGCAGTCCGGCAGCCAGTGCGAGAGCGCCCACCGCGATGCCGCCTCGCTGCAGGAGCTGGCCCGCGCGGCCTTTGGCGAGCGACGCTTTGGCGACGCCGCCAGCCTCTACCGCAAGGCCGAGGGCATGTGGGAGCTGGCCGCCGAGCAGTGCAACGGCAGCCAGCAGCAGACTGCCCAGCGCCGCCGCGAGCAGAGTGAGATCGACGGCCACAACGCCGAGTTCTGCGCCGCGCCCTTCGAGCGCGCCCGCGAGTTCTCCAGCAAGCTGCGCAACACCGGCGCCGCCCTGCCGCTGGCCGAGCGCCAGACACAAAGCCAGATCGGCGAGACGCTGTGGCGCGACACCGCCAAGCTCTGCAAAGGCAGCGCCCAGGAGCTGGCGACGAACAACGCCCAGGCCCTGGCTCGCGAGCGCGGCACACCCTGGGTGGCGACACCGCTGCCCGGCGCGCCGGCACCGGTGGTTGCGGCAGCGCCCAAACCGGCGGCCGCGACGGCGGCACCCGTCACCAACAAGGCCGCTGCCAGCGCGCCACCGCCGGCCACGCCTGGGCTGCGCCAGGCAGCAGCCGCACCGATCACGCCCCTCGCCCAGGCCACAGCAGCGCCGGTGCCGGTTCCCGAGCCCAAGCTTTTCGATCGCATGGCCGGTGACACGCGCTACGTTGGCCAGTTCGTGCGCAATGACGACGACACCGTCACGGGCTCCGGTCGCGTCGAGTGGAAGAACGGCGACGTCTACGAAGGCCCGCTGCTGCGCAGCCAGCGCCAGGGCGTCGGCGAGATCCGCTGGGCCGCCGGCCAGCGCTACAAGGGCGACTGGGTGGCCGACCGCGCCACCGGCCGCGGCACCATGAGCTTTGCCAACGGCAATCACTACGAAGGCACGTTGATGGACGGCCAGCCAGAGGGCGAAGGCAAGCTGACCTATGCCTCGGGCGACGTCTACAGCGGCCAGATCCGCCAGGGGCTGCCGCATGGCCGCGGCAGCTATGTCTGGATGAGCGGCCAGCGCTACGAGGGCGAATGGGTCAACGACAAGCCACAGGGCCAGGGCAAGATGCGCTTCAGCAACGGCAACCAGTACGAAGGCCAGATGGCCGCCGGCCTGCCCCAGGGACGCGGCCGCATGATCTTCCCTGGCGGCGACGTCTACGAGGGCGAGTTCGACGCCGGCAAGGCCCACGGCCAGGGCAAATACGYCTGGCGCAGCGGCGAGCGCTACGAAGGCGCCTGGGCGCGCGGCCTCAAGCATGGCCAGGGCACCTTCCACTGGCCCAGCGGCGATCGCTGGGAAGGTGTGTTCAAGGACGACGAGCGCACGGACGAGGGCTTCATGGTGCGCAAAGGCAGCTGAGGGACGGCCCGAGACTGCCGCCTCCGTTACGCTTGCCCCATCAGCTTTTCTTTTGGAGATCCACGATGAAGACCCTGCTCACCGCCCTCGTCACCGCCCTCGCCATCGCTGCCCCGGCGGCCGAGGCGCGCGTGGCCCAGCACCACAAGACCAGCCAGGCCAGCAGCGGCATCCATGCCAAGACCGCCGCCAAGAAGACGACCAAGGCCAAGCACAAGAAGGCGGCCAAGAAGGGCCACAAGAAATCGGCCTGAGCTGCTGAAACCTAGGAGGCTGTCGGGCTTGGGGTCGGGTGCGCGCCAGGGCGAGTTGCGGGGTGAGACAAGGCGCGGGCGAGGCGTGTGGCGGGCCACACAACGAGTTCGCAACGCCGGATCGCCCCGCAAATCGCCCTGGCCCTGCGGGTTGGGCCTGCAAGGGCGCCGATCCTGCGTTGCAAATGCTCGCGGTACGCCCGGTACCGCTGCGCTTTGCGCCTTGTCTCAGCACCCTTGCAGGCCCAACGCGCACCCGACCCCAAGCCCGACAGCCTCCTAGGGCCGGATGAAGTAGCGCGCCGGGATAGCACGCGTTGCCTCACTCAGCCCGGGGTTGTCGATCTGCAGCACGCGGCGCTCGGCCAACCGGGCCTGCGCGAGCCCCGCATGCCGGGCAGCGAACAGCGTGTTGAACGAGCCGTCTTCGAAGGCCCGCGTCAGCCCCTCGGTGATGGCCGCGTGGCGCTCGCCGTCCCCGCGACGCACGAAGAGCAGGCGCGCGAACGGGTAGACCAGGGCGAGGTCGGGCTCCACGACAACATCCGGCGCCAACGCCTGCCATTGGGTCAGCAGGCCGTGGATCTCATTCAGACCCAGGGGCAAGTAGTCGAAGCGGCCCGCCTGCAACTGGCGGAACAACGTCGGCAGGTCGCTGCCGCTAACAACCCCCAGGCCGGCGGCGAGCAGCAACTGCGTATCGGGCCAGTCCTGGCCCTGACCGGCACGCAGCCGGGCGAGGCCGGCCAGGTCGTGCACCGCGCGGAACGCGGGCACCATGCCGGCACGGATCAGCAACAGTCGCCAGCCACTGAGGCCTCGGTCGACAGGCAGGTGCACCGGCTGAAAACGGGCTTCGAAGGCTCGACTGGTGCCCATGTCTATCACGTCGATTTCGCCCGTCTCAAGCTGGTACAGCGAGCGCCGGTAGTTGGTGGACGTGGGCGCCAGCAACAGCTCGAAGGGCCGCCCCCATTTCTGCAGCGCCAGGCGCAGCCCTTGGAAGCCGAAGGCCTCTTCGCCCTGGTCGTTGACGCGCGGGTAGACGAAGCGCAGCGGCGCGGCCTCAGCCCGCACCCAGGGCGCCACACCGGCAGCCAGCATGGAGGCGAGGAAACGAGCGCGCAACATGTAGCGAGCCTAGCGAATCAAGGCGCGCCGTGGGCTAGGGTTTGAGTCCGTTGCGCGCCGGCCGGGTGCTCACTCTCGTTCGAACTTGAACACCGCCACGCTGGCCATCAGATTGGGCCGCGTGCGCACCACGCCGCCATCCTGCAGGCCGAAACTGTCCAGGATCTTCAGCCGGTTCTTGCGCGCCAGCACGCCGAAGTCGGCAAAGGTGCCGACGCGGATATTGGGCGTGTCGTACCACTCGTAGGGCAGGGCTCGGGTGACTGGCATGCGCCCGAACAGCACCTGCAGCCGGTTGGGCCAGTGGGCGAAGTTGGGGAAGCTGACGATGCCCATCTTGCCCACGCGCGCCGTCTCCTTGAGCATGGCTTCGGCATTGCGCAGGTTCTGCAGCGTCTCCAGCTGCAGCACGACGTCGAAGCTCTGGTCCTCGAAGATGGCCAGGCCCTCTTCCAGGTTGCGCTGGATGACATTGACACCGCGCTTCACGCAGGCCAGCAGGTTGGCGTCGTCCAGCTCCACACCGTAGCCGCTGCAGCCCTTGTGCTTGATGAGGTGCTCGAGCAGCTCGCCTGTGCCGCAGCCCAGGTCGAGCACACGTGAGCCGGGCGGCACCAGCGCCGCGATGGCCGGGTCGAAGCTCATATGGCCACCCCCTTCAGCTGCAAGCCGGCGGGCCGCTCCAGGCTCGTGGCGATGCGCTCGAAATAGGCCCCCAGCACACCGTGATAGCGCGGATCGTMGAGCAGGAAGGCGTCGTGACCATGCGGCGCGTCGATCTCCGCATAGGACACGTCCAGCCGGTTGTCGAGCAGGGCCTTGACGATCTCGCGTGAACGGTCGGGCGAGAAGCGCCAGTCGGTCGTGAAGCTGACGATGAGGAACTTGGCGCGAGCGGTCGCGAAGGCGCGCGTCAGGTCGCCGCCATGCTCGGAGGCGGGGTCGAAGTAGTCGAGGGCGCGAGTGATGAGCAGATAGGTGTTGGCGTCAAAGTAGTCGCTGAACTTGTCACCCTGGTAGCGCAGATAGCTCTCGATCTGGAACTCGATGTCCTGGGTCGAATAGCCCAGTGCGCCACCCTTGAGCTCGCGGCCGAACTTCTCGGCCATGACGTCGTCGCTCAGGTAGGTGATGTGGCCGATCATGCGCGCCACGCGCAGGCCGCGCTTGGGCACCACGCCGTGGGCGTAGAAGTGGCCGCCGTGAAAATCGGGGTCGGTGACGATGGCGCGGCGCGCGACCTCGTTGAAAGCGATGTTCTGCGCCGACAGATTCGGCGCGGTCGCCACGGCAATGCAGTGGCTCACGCGCTCGGGATAGCGCAGCGCCCAATCCAGCGCCTGCATGCCGCCCAGGGACCCGCCCAGCACGGCCGCCAGCTTCAGGATGCCGAAGCGCTCGACCAGGCGGGCCTGGGCATCCACCCAGTCCTGCACGGTGACGACGGGGAAGTCGGCGCCCCAGGCCCGGCCCGTGGCGGGGTTGACATGCATGGGGCCGGTCGAGCCGAAGCAGGAACCGAGGTTGTTGACACCGATGACGAAGAACTTGTCGGTGTCCAGCGGCTTGCCCGGGCCGATGAGGTTGTCCCACCAGCCCTCGCTCTTGGCTTGGCCGGCCAGGGTTCCGGCGACATGGTGGCTGGCATTCAGCGCATGGCAGACCAGCACGGCATTGCTGCGCTCGGCATTGAGCTGGCCATAGGTCTCGACCATCAGGTCGTAGGCCGGCAGGCTGGCCCCGCTGCGCAGCGGCAGTGGTTCGTCGAAATGAAAACTCTGCGGCGACACGTCGCCGACGCTACGGCCCGTCATGGCCTCACTCCAATAAAAAAACCGGCGCCACTGTTGCGGGACGCCGGTTGATCGGAGCCCTGTTTAGCGGCATTTATTGAGCGCCCGCAATCCGGAACAAATCGGCGCTATGCGGCGGATTCTAGGCGTTCCCGTCGAGCCTGAACTGCGCCACCGCGCCCGTCAGCAATTGCAGCTGCTGGCGCAGGCTGTCGGCGGCGGCGGCGGACTCCTCCACCAGCGCAGCGTTCTGCTGCGTCATGTGATCGAGCTGGCTGACGGCGCCGTTGATCTGGCCGATGCGCGAGCTCTGGTCGGCCGCACCGGCCGCCACCTCGCCGATCATGTCGCTGACCTTTTGCACGTTGTCGACGATCTCCTGCATGGTGGTGCCAGCATGCTGCACGAGCCGGGAGCCCGTCTCGGTGCGCTCCAGGCTGGCCGAGATCAGCGACTTGATCTCGCGCGCCGCGTCGGCCGAGCGCTGCGCGAGCAGGCGAACCTCGCTGGCGACGACCGCGAAGCCGCGCCCCTGCTCGCCGGCGCGTGCCGCCTCGACGGCCGCGTTCAGCGCCAGGATGTTGGTCTGGAAGGCGATGCTGTCGATCAGCCCGAGGATGTCGCCGATGCGGCGCGAACTGGTGTTGATCTGCTCCATCGTCGCGACGACGTCGGCCACCTCCTGGCCGCCGCGGCGCGCCACCTCGGCTGCGCCTTCGGCCAGCTGGCGGGCCTTGCCGGCAGCGTCGGCGCCATGGCGCACGCCGCTGGTCAGGTCCTCCATCGAACTGGTCGTCTGCTGCAGGCTGGACGCCGCCTGCTCGGTGCGCTGGCTCAGGTCCTGGTTGCCCGAGGCGACCTCGGTGCTGGCCGTCTCGATGCTCATCGCCGAGGTCTTCACCTGCCGCACCAGGTCGCGCAGGCTGGATTGCATCGCATCCAGGGCGCGCAACAGTTCGGAGGCTTCGTCGCGACCGACGATACGGATGGCGTTGTTCAGGTCGCCGCTGGCGATGGACTGGGCCACGCTGCCGGCATAGCGCATCGGGCTGGTGATGGTGGACGAGTTGATCAGCGTGAGCGGCACGACGAGCACCATGACGAGGACCAGCACGGCCAGCGATCGCCAGGCGATGCGGCCCATCTCGGCGCCGAACTCGGCCTCGGTGGCCTTGGCCTGGGCATCGATGAGGGCGGCGATGCTCTCAACGCGCTTCTCGGTCTCGCGCATCGCTGCCTTGGGCCGGTTCAACATGCGGTCGGCCACCTTGGCGGTGTCAAAGCCGCCGGCCTCGATCTGGTTGAGCACCGGCTGGGCCGCCGTGCGGTAGTCCTGCAGAAACTTCAGCGCCTCGGCCGCCACGGCCTTGTTCTCCTCCCGCGTGCCCTCCTGCAGGCCCTGCAGCGCCGCGACCAGGCGCTGGGCTGCCGCGTCCCAGCGCTGGCGGAACTGCTTGACCTGCTCGGGCGTCTCGTAGGCGATGACCATCTCCTTTTCCTCCAGCCGCACGTCGGCCAGCCCTTGGCGGATGGCGGCCAGGTGCTGCAGGTCGCGCATCGCATGCGTGGTGACGTCGACATTGAGCGCCATCAGCTGGCGGCCACCAAGCAAGCCGGTCACGCCCAAAGCGGCAAACATCAGCAGCACCAGCAAGATGGCCCCGTGCATGCGGGTGCGGATGGTGAAGCTGCGCATCCAGGTGGCGAGGTCCATGTTCGTGTCTCCTAGTTAGGCCGCTTGGGCAGCGGCCTCGTTGCCTGCATG
>NZ_JBFUMO010000140.1:0-11959 GCF_054049355.1 Roseateles sp. P5_E11
GGCCGGAGAACAGCCCGACACGGGCATTCCAAAGAAAGCCCGGCCCGCGCGTGGCGACCTGCTGCTCGGCCGTGAAGGGCTGCCAACGGTCGCCGGCAGCCGACAGGTTGAGGAAGCCGCTCTGCGTCAACCTCACGCCGCGCACCAGTGGCTGGCCGGCGGTCAGCGCGATGCGCAGATAGCGCTGCACCGGTGCCGGCAAATGGATGAGTTCCGCGGGGTCGAAATGGGTGACGCCCGCCGGGCCCGGCTCGGCATTGAGCTTGGCGATCAGCGCGCTGGACCGTGAGCGCCAGCGGCGCTGGCGACGCGCTCCCAGCAGCAGCGTGATCGCGAGGGCCAGGGCGGCGAGAAGGACAAAAGCGGCGAGCAGCCAGTCCATGCGGTGTTTGCCGGTTTGTCGGGTGACGGGGCGCAAGGCTCGCCGAGCCTGGGCCAACGGTCTGTGCGCTGCCGAACACTGGAGCGCTCGCGCGTCAGTGCTTCAGCGCCGGCTGGGTCCGCCACCGTACAGACGGGTTGCCCGACACGGCACAGACTTTCCTCACGGGCCTCGCCCCGACACCGGAGAACGCCATGCATACCCCCCAAACACACTCCCTGCGCCGCAACGCCCTTGGCCTGCTGCTGGCCCTTTCGGCCAGCACGCCCGCGCTGGCGCAGATCACCTTTTATGAGCAGGCCAACTTCCAGGGCCGCTCCATGACCAGCAACGGCAGCGTCAGCAATTTCAGGAGCAACAACTTCAACGACAGGGCCTCGTCGGTGGTGGTGCGCAGCCAGCGCTGGGAGGTCTGCGTGGACCAGCGCTATTCGGGCCGTTGCCGCGTGCTGCGACCCGGCCAGTACCCGTCGCTCGAAGCCATGGGGCTGGACGAGCAGATCTCGTCGGTGCGCGCCGTGCAGCGCAATGCCCGCGATGACGAGTTGAGCTATGCGCCCTACCCGAGCGTGCCGGCCGACTACCGCCGCCGCGACCGCGAGCGCCTGTACCAGGCGACCGTGAGCGATGTGCGGGCGATCTACGGCGAGTCCGGCCAGCGGCGCTGCTGGACGGAGCGTGAGCAGGTCGGCGACGGCCGCCGCAGCGACAACAGCGTGCCCGGCACCGTCATCGGCGCGGTCATTGGCGGCATCCTCGGCCATCAGGTCGGCGGCGGCACGGGGCGCGTGCTGGCCACGGCCGGCGGTGCAGTGGCCGGTGGCGTGGTGGGCAACAACATCGGCCGCAACAACAGTGGCGAATCGGTGGTGACCCGCGACGTGCAGCGCTGCGATGACCGGCCGGTTGCGCAGAACCCCGCCTACTGGGACGTGACCTACAACTTCCGCGGCCAGCAGCACCACATGCAGGTTGCCACGCCGCCCGGCGCCACCGTGACGGTCAATGCCAACGGCGAACCGCGCGCCTGAACCACGGGCGGGTGCTCCAGCGCACAGACCCCGGCAATCCTGAGGGGCAGCATTTGCATGCATCCCTCCACCAGAAAGCTCTCATGATTGCCGCCGTCGTCACCAACAACCCGAGCAAGGCCGCCCTGCAAGACAACCTGCTGGCCACGGTCCACAGGACCGGCCACTTCAAGCACCTGATGGCGGCCGTCAAGGCCGCCGGCCTGGCCGACGTGCTTGACGGCTCGGGGCCTTACACCTTCTTCGCTCCCAACGACAAGGCCTTCGACAAGCTCGCCAGGAACGAGCTGGTCGACCTGCTCAAGCCCGAGAGCAAGGCCAGGCTGACGGCCATCCTGCTGCTGCACGTGGTGGCGGGCCATGTGAAGGCCGCTGCGGCGGGCGGCCAGCCCGCCACGCTGAAGTCGCTGCAAGGCGAAGACCTGGCCATCGACATGACCCCGGCCGGCCTGCGCGTGAACAAGGCCCGCGTCGTCGAGCGCGACATCGAAGCCACCAATGGCGTCATCCATGTGATCGACACCGTGCTGATGCCGGCCGCAAGCTGACCCGTCCCGGCTTTGCCGCAGTGCCGCCGGTGCAGTTGCGGGATGCGTGGCCTCATGAGGGAACTCCGCGGCGTCATGGGATGACGTGGCTTGCAGAAAACGCGGCCACCGGCGCATGTTCGTCAGCGTGCGGAGCGCCGTTTCCAGGGGGGAATTTCATGCCAGCGCGGTAGCTCGCCCGGTCCTGCGCATAGCAGCCGCAGGCCGCCGCCTCCAGGCCGGCGCGGTCGCTGACCGTGACCCAGCCCCGGTGGTAGCGGATCAGGCCGGCCTCCTGCAGCGCGCCCGCCGCCACCGTGACGCCGACGCGCCGCACGCCCAGCAGGTGGGCCATGCCTTCCTGCGTGACCGCGAAACCTTCGCCCCGCGCCCGGTCCTGCCCCATCAGCAGCCAGCGTGCCAGCCGCGCCTGCAGGGCATGGAAGTGCAGGCAGGCCGCGGCCGTCGCTGAAAGCCTCAGCTGCACCAGCAGATAGCGCATCAGCAGCCGGCGCAGCCCCGGGCTGTCGGGCAACTGGCTGCGCAGCGCCGCGGCGGTCAGGCTCCAGGCCTGGCCGTCCTCCTGCACCATCACACTCACCGGGCTGGCGGCCACGCCCAGCAGCAACTGCACGCCCACCACGCCCTCGCAGCCCACCATGCCCACCTGCAGCGGCGGGTGAGCGTCCATGGGCGTGACCAGCGAAAGGAAACCCTGCAGCGGGAACAGCAGCACGCGGGCAGGCTGGTCCTGGGTGCCGAGCTTCTGCCCGCTGCGCAAGGGCACCTGAATGCTCTGCGCCAGCAGGCGCCGCAACTCGGCGGCGGGCAGGTGATCGAGCAACTGGTTGGCAGTCATGCACCAGTCTGCACATCACTTGTTGATTGCCGCTGTGCGCCAGCACACGCTGCGGGTCAGGGCAAGGGAATTGCCGGCCAGTTCAGCAGCCGGTCGTACTCCTGCTTGACGACGCCATAGCATTCGCAGCTGCGCTGTTCCAGCCCCGCGCGGTCCAGCACGGTGATGTGGCCCCGCGCGTAGTCGATCAGGCCGAGCTTTTGCAGGTTCAGCGCCGCCTCGGTGACGCCTTCACGGCGCACGCCCAGCATGTTGGCGATCAGCTCCTGCGTCATCACCAGCTGCTCGCCGGCGATGCGGTCCAGGCTGAGCAGCAGCCAGCGGCACAGCTGCTGCTCCAGCAGATGATGGCGGTTGCAGACCGCCGTCTGCGCCATCTGCGTCAGCAGCGCCTGCGTGTAGCGCAGCAGCAGGTGCATGCCCACGCCGTAGCGGTTGAACTCCACCTTGATGGCCGCCGCGCGCAGCCGGAAGGCGCCGCCGGCGCTTTGCACCACTGCACGGCTCGGGGTGGTCTCGCCGCCCATGAAGAGCGATACGCCGACCACGCCTTCGTAGCCCACCACGGCGATTTCGGCCGAGGCGCCGTCCTCCAGCACATAGAGCAGCGACACGATGGCCGTGGTGGGGAAATACACGTGGCTCTGTGGCCGGCCGGACTCGTAGATGACCTGACCCAGTTTCAGTGGCACGAACTCCAGCTGGTCGGCCCAGCGGTCCCATTCCTCGCCCGGCAGGGCGGCCAGCAGGCGGTTGCTGCGAGGGGCCAGGGCGTCAAGCGGTGCAGACATCAATCCTCCCGCGCTGGCGCGACTTAGAAGCAACAACTCTATCCAGCGCCTGGCCTGCCGTGTGTACGGCATCGCACATAAACATTTTTGGCATGCGGGGGCGTCGCCCTTATTGCGTCAGCGTCAGCGCCAGCGGTAGCCGAGGGCCGGTGAAGGTGCTCACCAGGGTGCTGGCAAGCAACGGAGGTTCCACGCCGTTGGGCGTGGCTGGACGACGTACATGGGCTGACTCCCGCAAAGACGTCGATCCTGACGGTGCCTGTTGGGCAGGACCGTGCGCCAGCGCACAGAGGCGCCGCCGGCCGCCGTGCTACGGCTGGGCAAACCAGGCACGGTTCCCAGGCTCGTTCGCGGGGCCGACGGCGCCGCCATGCTGCAAGGGCATGGCCGCCGGCGTCTGTGCGGTGTCGCACATGGTCGGCAGGCCGGCCGCCAGCGCGGCCAGCAGGCGCATCTGTTCGGCCTGCAGCGCCAGCAGTTCGCTCCATTGCTGCTGGCGCAACTGATCCAGCTTGTCGTGCAGCAGCATGATTTCGAGTTCGGCCTTGAGGTTGACCTCGTAGTCGTGCCCTGCCGTGACGCGGTCCTTCTCGGACTGGCGGTTCTGCGACATCAGGATGATGGGCGCCTGCACCGCCGCCAGCATGGACAGGAAAAGGTTGAGCAGGATGAAGGGATAGGGATCGAAGGTCTGGCCCCGCCCGGCCAGCAGCGCGACGTTCATGCCCACCCACACCAGCATCACGGCCGCGAACAGGCTGACGAACAGCCAGGAGCCGCCAAACGCGGTGACCGCATCGGCGGCGCGCTGGCCCCGGGTCGGCGGCGTGGTTGCCGCGGCTTCCGGGTGCTGCGTGATGGGTTGGCGCAGGCCGATATGCCGAGCCACGCGCTGCGCGCGCACGTCGAGTTCCGCAAACGGCCGGCCCAGCAGGGCGGTGGCCTGCGCGTCGTGGGCATCGTCTGGCGGGAGCGACATGGGGGACGAGGAAGCGGGGTTGACGGCGAGTCTGGCCGCGGCCTGGCCGGCGCACCGTCTGCTGGCGCACACAAGACGGCGCCTGGCCGGGCCGTTGGTGGCCGAATCCCAGGGGGCTCTAGGCGCTTACGGCGCTTTCGCCGCACTCGGTGGGCTGATCGACCATTGCTGGCGGTACTCGGCCCGGTAGGGCAGCAGGTCATCGACCTCCAATTGCCCGAGTTGCCGCAGCAACTCCGTCGTGATGGCGATCGGGCGGGCGACGCGGCCGCTGGGGGGCTGCCTGGCGAAGGCGCGCTTGAGCTCATCGGCCAGTTGCCAGCCCTGCTGGCCAGTGGGCTCGGCGATGGTCGCGAGCTGCTGTGAGCGGCCCGAGCGGATGCGGCTCAGTGCCGTGCGTGAGCCGTCGCCGGCCGCGATGCCGACGACGTCGCGGCGGCCCAGGGCCAGCAGCGGAAAGTGCATGGAGTCCATGTAGACGTCGTTGATCGCCAGCACATGGGTCCAGCGCGTGCCGAACTGCCGATGCAGCCGTTCCAGCGCGGCCGGCATGTCCTTGGAGGCGTTCGAAATCGGCAGGTCTTCCACGGCGAGCAGTTCGCATGAGGCGCAGCGCGACAAGGCCTCGCGCATGCGCAGGGTCTTGACGTTGGCGATGTCGAAGCGGCTGTCGTTGAAGATGACAACGCCCGCCCGGGCACCACCGGGCTGGACGACCAAGGCCGCGGCCATGTCGGCCACGACCGCAGGGTCGGTGCTGACGTTGGCGAACAGATGAGGCGTCGACCCATGGCGCGGGGCCGCGTGCCAGCCCACCAGCACGGGAAGAGGCCGCGAAGTCGGAGCCAGGCGGTCGGCGATATCGGCTTCGTCAAAGCCGCCCAGCACGATGCCGTCTGGGCCGGCGCGCAAGGCTTCGTCGAACTGACGCCTGATCGTCGCCTTGTCGCCCTTGCCGTTGACGACGCTCAAGGTCCAGCCGAGCTCCTGGCAGGCCTGCTCGAAGCCACGGTAGACGGCGGTGATGCCGCCGTTGCGGAAGTCCTGGGCCAGGAAGACGACCCGCCTCGGGGCCTCGGATGGTGGTTCGGCGTGCACTGCCGATGCCATGGCCGCCCAGGCAGCGAGCAGGATCAGCACCGGGCGGCGCAGCCACAGCGGCGGCAGGCGGGGCGCCGAGCGCGATTCGGGAGAAGGGGCGGCCATGGGCGCGAGCCTAACTTGCCATGGCTCGATATGCGCGCTTGAGCATCGGACCTCGGGTAAATCACGTCGCCCGACGGCGAGCCCGAGCTTGCCCGATTATCAATTCGCGACCAGCGGCGTGAACAGCGGCGAGGCCATGCGCACCGGGATGACGTCCAGGCGGGCCTTCAGCACCGTGTAGTCCTCGCCGCCGAGGGCGCCGCTGAACCAGCCGACGAGCCCGGGCCCCTTGTAGAGGCGGAACTCGAAGCCGAGCTCGGGGGAGAGGTCGCCGGGGCGGGGTTTCACGCGGTAGGCGAGGCCGCGCACCTCGGGCGCGCGGCCGTCCAGCAGCTGGGCCATCGCCGCGACGATGGTGTTGTCGGCCAGGATGTCGAGGAAGTAGTTGTCGTTTTGCAGATAGGGCTTGTAATCGCTCGCGGCCGGGTCGATCTTGGGCTCGCGCAGCTTGTGCGCGGCGGGCGTCGTGACACCGGTCTTGAGGTCGTGGCGGTCGCCGCGGTCCAGGTAGCTGATCAGCGCGCCACGCAGGTTGAAGGCCGGCAACTTGGTGTCGGCGCTGGCCTCGGACAGGTCCACCAGCAGTGCACCGCGCGCGCCGACGATCTCGACCTCGCTGCCCTTGACGACGGCCGCCGTGTTCTCCTCCACGCCCAGGCCCTGCGTGTAGCCCAGCGCCCGCATGGCCGGCAGCATGCGGCCGATGCGGCCGCGCTTGAGGAAGTGCTGGTCGACGAACAGGTCCGGTCCGATGAAGCCCAGGCCGCGGTCGAACTCCCGCCTGTCGCGCCACTGGCCCTTGAGGACCTGCATGTTGTCCGGTGCGTCGCGGAACATCATGCGGCTCATGATGGCCGCACCGGCGCTTGTGCCGGCCACGACGCCGCCGCCGTCGAAGACCTGGCGGATGGCCAGCAGCATCGCCGTCGGCTCCCCGCCGGGCTGCAGTGTGTCGACGATGTGCTCCTGCGCGCCACCAGAGAAGAACACGGCCTTGGAGGCCGCGACCTTGGCGATCAGTGCCGGGTCGTTGAGGTTGGCCTGCAAGTCGATGTCTTTCTGGCGCGGCGCGACGGGGATGGCTTCGGCACTGGCACCGTGGCGGTTCAGCGCGGCGACGATGAGGCCGGCGCTGCGCTCCGGGTTGGCGGCCGCCGTGGCGAATACGGCGATGCGCGCGCCGGCGCCGCCGGACTCATCGACGATACGCTGCCAGACGGCGTCGTTGTCATTCTTCAGGGCGCCACCGATGACGATGGCGGTGCCGGCATGGGCAGTAGCGCTCAGCGCGAGCGCGGTGGACAGGAGCAGGGCGGGGAGGAATCTCATGCGCCCATCTTGTCAGCGTCGGGGCGACTGAACCAGCGGGTCAGGCCCGGGCGGAAAATCATGCCATCAAGGCAGGTTGCCGCACCCGAAGCGCGTCCGGCAGGCCTGGGCGGCCGCTCATGTCTACGCGACCTTCGCCCTTGAGTGGCGGCCTAGCGGCGCGACGACGGGACGTCATGCCGTTGCCGCGCTGATGCAATGCGCAGCGTCAACTGTTTGGCAACGGCAGCCAGGCCCTGGACAGGCCGCTGCAAGCTGGTGCGCCGCCGCGGCTCAGGCGCCAATCAGGCGCCGCAGCCACGGCCGCAGCGCGAACAGCGCGGCGCCCGTGACCAGGCTGCCGACGGCGAGCTGCGTGAACAGCGTCGCGTAGGCGGCATTCGTCGTCAGCGGTGAGCCATCCACCGGCTGGGACACCACGCCCGAGAAGTCGCCCGCGAACAGTGACGCCAGGCCGGTCACCAGCATCCAGCTGCCCATCATGACGCCCTGGTATTGCCTGGGCGCCAGGCGACCGATCATGGCGTAGCCGATGGGCGAGATCAGCAGCTCGCCCACCGACTGCAGCACATAGCTGAGGAAGAGCCAGGAGAAATCCGAGCGGCCCGAGGCATCGGCAAAGTGGATGCCCACAGGCAGCACGAGAAAGCCCAGGCCCATCAGCACGATGGCGGCCGCGAACTGCATCGGGATGTCCACCGGCCAGCCGCGGGCGCGCCAGCGAGTGAAGAGGGCGGCCAGCAGCGGCCCGCCGATGACGATGGTGACGGTGTTGATGTTCTGCACCCATTGCGGCGCCACGGCCACGCCCCAGACGTTCATCAGCACATTGCCCACCGCATAGAGCTGCAGGCCGTTCGGGGCCATCTGGTAGAGCGACCAGAACACCAGCGAGCCCAGGGTCAGCACAAGATAGGCCTTCATGCGCTGCTTCTCGGCCGGCACCGGGTGGCGAACCGTGATGACGACCAGGGCAATGGCCACCAGCGCGCAGAAGGCCTTCATGCCGATGGCGGTGTCGCCCGGCTGCTTCAGCAGCCAGACCAGCAGCGGCACCAGGCCCACTAGGATGGCGCTGCCAATGGCGAAGCGCCCCCAGAAGGCCACACCACGGCGCTGGGCGAGCGACGTGTTGCGGTCGGCCAGGGTGCGCCAGAAGATCAGCGCCACCACGATGGCCGCGGCATTGCCCAGGGTCGCGAACCAGAACAGCGAGGCGTAGTCCTCACTGAGCTGGAACACGCCCGACACCGTGAAGCCGATGAAGAAGCCGACGTTCATGCCGGCGTAGTTCCACAGGAAGGCGGCCTCACGGCGGTTGTCCTCGGGGGTGAAGCGCTGCGTCAGCATCATGTTCACGCAGGTCACGTTCAGGCCGCTGCCGGTCAGGAACAGGGCCATGCCCCAGTACAGGCCTTCGAGGCTGCCGCCGGCGACGGTGCCGCAGCCCAGCACCTGCAGCAGCATGCCGCCCACGAACAGGTTGCGGTTGCTCAGGAAACGGCCGCCGAGATAGCCACCGAACAGGTGCAACCCATAGTTGAAGGCGCCGAACACGCCGGTGATCAATGCGGCCTGCTCGCTGGTGAACCCGTGGTGGCGCGTGGTGTACAGCGTCAGCGTGAACTGCAGGACTGCGAAGCCCAGCGTCGCGAAGACCTGGATCAGGAAGAGCACGGCAGACCCTTCGGGAATGCGTGCCTGGAGTTGTTGGAGTCGGCTCATGGGGCGCGGATTGTCCTGGCGCGAAGCGAGGTTTCGTGTGGGTGTCATCCCGTGCCTCGGCGATCATCCAGCCCTGGACAACCACCGTTTCATGGACAGCTGGCGATGACGGACCGACTCGACCTCGTGCGCGCCTACCTGGCCGCCTATGCAGCGCGCGACCTCGCTGCGATTGAGCCCATGTTCGCCGACGCCATCACGCTGCGCGACTGGAAGATCCGCGTCGTTGGCAAGGCTGCGGCACTGGCCGAGACGCGCAAGAACTTCGAGTCCGCCGCGAGCCTGTCGATCGATGTGCTGGCGGCCTACGACCGACCGGATGGTGCCGCGGCCGAGCTGAAGATCACCGTCAATGGCCGCGACACGATTCACGTCGTCGACGTGTTCGAGTTCGAGCCCTCGAACCGCATCGCGGCCATCCGCGCCTACATCGGCCGCGGCGACGACTGAGAGGGCGAGAGCTTTTCATCCACGCCCGCCTTGCACGCCAAAACACCCTCGCCCGTCGTTGCAAATGCTCGCCATAGCCCGCTATGGCTGTGCTTTGCGCCTAGTTCGAGGGCGTTTTGACGCGCCTTTCGGGCGCGTCTGAAAAACTCTCACCCTCTGAGCCGCACGCACGGCCCCGACGCACCGGCTCGGCTCAGCGAGACGCCGCTGTGTCCGGCTTGTAGTCCACGCCATGGGCGGCCAGGTAGTCGCGAATCAGGCGCCTCACCACCTGCGAGGGTGTCTGGTCCTGCTGCGCGCACAGGGTCTCGAAGGCCTTCTTCTTGTCCGGATCAATCAGCACCGTCAGGCGGGCGGTCTTTTGTTCCATGCCGGCTCCTCATGTTCATCAAATGATAATTGCAATCATATTGAATTCAAACTAAATTAGCGCTGTGACCATCAGCTTCCTGCACCGCCTCACCGGCAGGCACCGCACGCGGTCGGCCAATCGGCAGCTCGGCGCGGTGCTGGCCTTCGTGGCCGGGGCGGTCAACGCGGGCGGCTTCCTGGCCGTGCAGCGCTACACCTCGCACATGACGGGCGTGATCTCCGGCGTGGCCGACGATCTCGCCACCGGCGGCGTCGCGCTGGCGTTGACCGGGCTCGCCTCGCTGCTGGCCTTCATCGCGGGGGCGGCCTGCTCGGCCCTGTTGATCAACTGGGCGCGCCGGCGCCACATGCACAGCCGGTACGCGCTGGCCCTGCTGCTGGAGGCTGCGCTGCTGCTGGCTTTCGGCCTGCTGGGGGCCCACCTCGACACGCTGGCCTATCTGCTGGTGCCGACCGCCGTGCTGCTGCTGTGCTTCATCATGGGCCTGCAGAACGCCATCGTGACCAAGATCTCCCAGGCCGAGATTCGCACCACCCACATGACGGGCGTGGTGACGGACCTGGGCATCGAGCTGGGCCGGCTGCTGTACTGGAACCGCGCCACGTCGCCCGACTCGGTGCACTTCGTCCGCGCCAATCGCGACAAGCTCTTCATCCACAGCCTGGTGCTGGGCCTGTTCTTCGTCGGCGGCCTCGTCGGCGCGCTGGCCTTCAAGCACTTCGGTTTCTCGGCCACCCTGCCCATCGCATTGCTGCTGGTGCTGATGGCCTCGCCGCCGCTGATCAACGACCTGCAGCGCGCCTGAGCGCTGCTGCCTTTCCCGCACGCCATGCCCGACACCGCCGACCCACACCAGTTCGTCAAGCCCTTCGTCTATGAGACGCTGGATACCCGGGCCATGCATTTCACGATCTGCGAAATCCAGAGCCGCATGAAGGTGCAGCACCCGCATGCGCTGGACCTGGCCTACACGCGCACGATGATGGCCTTCCTGCTGTTCGTGCCGCGGCCCGAGACGCTGGCCATGATCGGGCTGGGCGGGGGCTCCATGGCCAAGTTCTGCCACCGCGAGCTGCCGGATACGCGCATCGAGGTCGTCGAGATCAACCCCCACGTCATCGCGTTGCGCGAGCAGTTCCAGGTGCCACCGGACGATGCGCGCCTGCGCGTGCGGCGCGGCGACGGGGCCGACTTCGTGCGCCACACCCAGGACCGGCTGGACGTGTTGCTGGTGGATGGCTTCGACCATGAAGGCCAGCCGCCGGCCCTGTGCTCGCAGGCCTTCTACGACGACTGCCGCACGGCGCTGCGCGAAGACGGCCTGCTGGTGGTCAACCTGCACACCGCCCACCCCGAGTTCCAGCGCCATGTGGCCCGCCTGGATCGCGCCTTCGACGGCGCGGTTCTTCTGGTGGGCGACAAGGAATGCAGCAACACCGTGGCCTTCGCTGGCCGGCGAGCGCTGCGGGCGCCAGCGCAGGCCGGCGCGCTGCGCAAGCCGCGGCCGCTTGCTCGCCAGGCCTGGGACGAACTCCTGCCCGCGTTTGCCCATGTCGCAGCCACGCTGCAACACCAGCGCGAAGGTGGCTGAGCCCGAGGGCGGGCAACGTCTTGATGCCGCCCTGCAGTCAGGTGTGCGGTGATGGCGGCCTGACGGAGCGGTACACGCCGCGCCGCTCCGGCCGGCTCAGCACCAGCTGCCACAGCTGGCCCTGGCGGGAGCGGAAGAAGCCGGCGCAGCTCAGCAGGTAGTAGCGGAACATGCGCCGGAAGCCTTCGTCGTAGCGGGCGGCCAGGCGCGGCCAGGCCGCCTCGAAACGCTCGGCCCAACTCATCAGCGTGCGGTCGTAGTCGGGGCCGAAGTTGTGCCAGTCCTCGATGATGAAGCGGCCCTCCAGCGCGCCGGCCAGCTCGACGGGCGAGGGCAGCTTGCCGTTGGGGAAGATGTAGCGCTCGATCCAGGGGTCGGTATGCGGCGCGCGCTGGTCCACGCCGATGCTGTGCAGCAGGAAGAGGCCCTCGGGCGCCAGCAGCCGGCGGGCGGTGTCGAAGTAGACGCCGTAGTTCTTCAGCCCCACGTGCTCGAACATGCCGACCGAGACGATCTTGTCGAAGCGACGGTCATCGGCGCATTGGAACGAGCGGTAGTCCTGCAGCAGCAGCGTGACAGGCAGGCCTTCACAACGCTTCTCGGCCAGGGCCAGTTGTTCCTTGCTGATGGTGATGCCGGTGACGCGCACGCCGAAGCGCTCGGCCGCATGGCGCGCCAGGCCGCCCCAGCCGCAGCCGATGTCCAGCAGCGTCTCG
>NZ_JBFUMO010000141.1:0-11929 GCF_054049355.1 Roseateles sp. P5_E11
TCGTCGCTGTGGATCACGGGCACACGGTGCGAGAACTCACCGCGACGGAAGGCCTCGGCGCCGATGGCCAGCGCATGCAGCGGCCAGACCATGTGGCGGATCATGCCGAAGGCCAGGCCCGTAACCACGAATAGCGCCGGCACGGCCCAAAGCAGGCTGTAGGCGCTGCCCATCGACATCCACAGAATGGTGCTGCTGATGCAGGCTAGCAGGATGAAGATGGCGATCAGCCGCGCACCGAGCGAATGCTTGAAGCGCTTGTGCTGGTGATGCCAGCGCTGGTGCCAGCGATGGCGCACACGCCAGCGGTATTCCCAGTCGCGGTTCATGCGCCGGGCGCGCTTGGCCCGCTTGCGTTCCCAGCGCTCGCGCCAGCGGTGGTCGTAGGCGTGCGGCTTCATCATTTGCTGGGCAATGCGAAGCAATAGCCGGCGTTGCGCAGGGTCTTCAGGGCCACCAGCGGCTCAAGCTTGCGGCGCAGGCGGCTCACCAGGATGTCGACGGCCCGGGTGAACAGCTCGGCTTCCTGGCCACGCAGCCGGTTCAGGATGTCGTCGCGCGAGAAGACCTTGCCCGGCTCGCGGGCCAGCATCACGAGCAGTTCGTATTCGGTGCCGGTCAGCTCGACCAAGCCACTCGCGCAAAGCACCTCGCGGCGCGTGGTGTCGATCTCGAGGCCCTCGAAGCACAGCTTGGCGGAAGACTGAACCACGCTCGGGGCAGCCGCCGATACAAAGCGCGTGCGGCGCAGGATGGTCTGCAGCCGTGCCGCCAGTTCGCGGGGCTCGAAGGGCTTGGGCAGGTAGTCGTCGGCGCCCAGCTCCAGCCCGACGACCCGGTCGGTCAGATCGCCGCGCGCGGTCAGCATCAGCACCGGCATGTCGCGCCAGGCCTCGCTGCTGGCGCGCAGCTGCTTGCAGAACTCGAAGCCGTCCATCTCGGGCAGCATGCCGTCGAGGATCAACGCGTCGAAGCGCTCGGCCGCCAGCCGCGTCAGCGCGATGCTGGGCCGCGTGACAGCCTCAAGCTGGAGGTCGAAGCGGGCAAGGTATTGCGTCAGCGGCCCGGCCAGGGCCTCATCGTCGTCAATCAGCAGCAGTCTGTGCATGTCGCGATTATTCGGCCCGCACCAGGGTGATGGCTCGCTCGGGACAGGCGCTGACGCAATGGCCGCAGGCTTCGCAGGCGGCGGCATTGGGCGTGAAGGCCTGCTCCCAACCGTGGGCCATGCCCCGGAGCTTGCCGAACAGGCTCAGGGACTGGCGCTGCTCGGGTGCCAGCTTGCCCAAGGTGAACACGTTGAAGGGACAGACGGCGACGCATTCGCCCTTGCCCTCGCAGCGGTTGCGGTCGATGTGCGGCACAAAGCGGCCGCGGGGCTGCTTGCCGCAGTGGACATCCATCACGCCGCGTCTCGCCGCTCATGCCGGCCGAAGCGTCGCATCATGAAGCGCAGCACCTGGCGCTGCTCCGTGTCCAGCGAATCGAAGAAGTCGGCAAAGGCCGTGACAAGGCCGGGGCCGGCGGCGCGCAGCGCATCCAGCTTGGCGTCCAGCAGTTGCTGCGCCGGCTCGCGGGCGAATTGCTCACCGGCGAACAGGCCCGCCACCTCGGGGCCGCGGGCCAGGCCCCTCATCGTGTCACGCTGGTGCTGGAGCTGCTCAAGCCAGGCGCCGAGCTTGCGGTGCTGCTCGGCGTCCAGGTCCAGCTTGGCGCCGACTCGGTTGAGAAGGAGGTGGGCGAAGCCATCAGCATGGCGGCCGAAATGATGGCCGCGATGACCGTGGCCAAAGTGGTGGTGGAACTCGTGGTGGGCGTGCCAGCGACGAAAAAAGTTCATGGTGCTGCTCCGTAGGGCGCTCGAGGCCCGTGGTGGGGATGGCGCTCATGTTTGCGGTTAGCCCGCGCCAGAGCATCTCGACGCGGTATCGCCGGGTATCGTTTTGTTTCGCCCGGGACCGGGGAGGCTGTGCGCCCTTGTCACAGTTGAAGCTGCAGACGCGCTGATCGGCGCGGAGGCCGCGCGAGTGCGGCCCCCTACAATCGCAGACCCCCGAAAAGCCCTCTTTTCGCCCCAGCTTCACAGCGGGCGACGCCGCGATGACCGAACTTGCCAAGTCCTTCGAACCCGCCGCCCTGGAAGCCCATTGGGGCCCCAAGTGGGAAGCCGCCGGCCTGTATGAGCCGACGCTGGACCCGGCCAAGCCCTCGTTCAGCATCCAGCTGCCGCCGCCCAATGTGACGGGCACGCTGCACATGGGCCATGCCTTCAACCAGACGGTGATGGACTCGCTGACGCGCTACCACCGCATGAAGGGCGACAACACGCTGTGGGTGCCGGGCACCGACCACGCCGGCATCGCGACGCAGATCGTCGTCGAGCGGCAGCTGCAGGCCGCTGGCACCAGCCGCAAGGAACTCGGTCGCAAGAATTTCGTCGCCCGCGTGTGGGAATGGAAACAGCAATCCGGTGACACCATCACCGGCCAGATGCGCCGGCTTGGGGACTCGGTCAGCTGGGGCCATGAGTACTTCACGATGGATGAAAAGCTCTCGACCGTCGTCGTCGAGACCTTCGTGCGGCTTTACGAGGAAGGCCTGATCTACCGCGGCACTCGCTTGGTGAGCTGGGATCCGGTGCTGCAGTCCGCCGTGTCCGATCTGGAGGTGAACTCCGAAGAGGAAGACGGCTCGCTGTGGCATATCCGCTATCCGCTGGCAGACGGTTCGGGCTCGGTCGTGGTGGCCACCACGCGACCGGAGACCATGCTGGGTGACGTGGCCGTCATGGTCCACCCAGAGGACGAGCGCTACGCCGCGCTGATCGGCAAGCTGGTCAAGCTGCCGCTGACGGACCGCGAGATCCCCGTCATCGCCGACGACTACGTGGACCGCGAGTTCGGCACCGGCGTCGTCAAGGTCACGCCGGCGCACGACACCAACGACTACGCGGTGGGCCAGCGCCACAACCTGCCCATGATCGCGGTGCTGGACCTGCAGGCCAGGATCAACGACAACGCCCCCGAGACCTACCGCGGGCTGGACCGCTTCGTCGCCCGCAAGCGCGTCGTCGCCGACCTGGAGGCGCAAGGCCTGCTCGTCGAGGTCAAGAAGCACAAGCTGCAGGTGCCGCGCTGCGAGCGCACCGGCCAGGTCATCGAGCCGATGCTGACCGACCAGTGGTTCGTTGCAGTCACCAAGCCCAGCGCCGATGGCAAGAGCATTGCCGACAAGGCGATTGCCGCCGTCGAGACCGGCGCGGTCAAGTTCTACCCCGAGCAGTGGGTCAACACCTACAACCACTGGATGGGCAACCTGCAGGACTGGTGCATCTCGCGCCAGCTGTGGTGGGGCCACCAGATCCCGGCCTGGTACGGCACGGGCGGCGAGCTGTTCGTCGCGCGCAGCGAGGATGAGGCCCAGGCCCRCGCCAAGGCCGCCGGCTACCTGGGCGAGCTGACCCGCGACCCCGACGTGCTGGACACCTGGTACTCGTCGGYCCTGGTGCCCTTCTCGACGCTGGGCTGGCCGCAGAAGACGCTGGAGCAGGAACTCTTCCTCCCCTCCTCCGTGCTCGTCACCGGCTACGACATCATCTTCTTCTGGGTCGCCCGGATGATCATGATGACGACGCACTTCACCGGCCAGGTGCCCTTCAAGGACGTCTACATCCACGGCCTGGTGCGCGACTCGCAGGGCCAGAAGATGAGCAAGAGCGAGGGCAATGTGCTGGACCCGGTGGACCTGATCCAGGGTGTCGACCTCGACACGCTGATCCAGAAGTCCACCACCGGCCTGCGCAAGCCCGAGACGGCGCCCAAGGTCGCAGCCCGCGTGAAGAAGGAGTTCCCCGAAGGCATGCCGGCCTATGGCGCCGATGCACTGCGCTTCACGATGGCCAGCTACGCGAGCCTGGGCCGCAACATCAACTTCGACACCAAGCGCTGCGAGGGCTATCGCAACTTCTGCAACAAGCTCTGGAACGCAACCCGCTTCGTGCTGATGAACACCGAAGGCCAGGACTGCGGCCTCGCGCACGACCAAGGCGCCTGCCCGCCTGGCTACAACAAGTTCAGCCAGGCCGACCGCTGGATCACGAGCGAACTGCAGCGCGTCGAAGCGGCCGTGGCCCAGGGCTTTGCCGAGTACCGCCTCGACAACGTCGCCAACGCCGTCTACAGCTTCGTCTGGGACGAGTACTGCGACTGGTATCTGGAAATCGCCAAGGTGCAGATCCAGACGGGTGACGAGGCCCAGCAGCGCGCCACCCGCCGCACGCTGATCCGCGTGCTGGAGACGACGCTGCGCCTGCTGCACCCCGTCGCGCCTTTCATCACCGAGGAGCTGTGGCAGACCGTCGCCCCTGTCGCCGGCCGCAAGGCGACCGACTTCATCGGCCAGGCGCCCTACCCTGTCGCCCAGCCCGAGCGCATTGACGCGGCCKCCGACGCCTGGATGGCCCAGCTCAAGGAAGTGGTCGGCACGACCCGCAGCCTGCGCAGCGAGATGAACCTCAGCCCCAGCGACCGCGTGCCGCTGCTGGTGGGTGGTGACTTGTCCTTCCTCAGCGAGGCCGCGGCCGTGCTGAAGGTGCTGGCCAAGCTGRCGGCCGTGGAGCTGATTGCCGACGAGGCCGAGTTCGCCAAGCAGAGCGCGACGTCACCGGTGCTGCTGCATGGCGCCGCGAAGCTGGCCCTGAAGGTCGAGATCGACGTGGCCGCCGAGCGCGCCCGCTTGACCAAGGAAGTCACGCGTCTGGAAGGCGAAATCGTCAAGGCCGAGGCCAAGCTGGGCAATGAGGGCTTCGTCGCCCGCGCGCCGGCTGCCGTCGTCGAGCAGGAGCGTGCCCGCGTGGCGGGCTTCAAGGAGACGGTGGCGCGCCTGCACGAACAGCTCAAGCGCCTGCCGCCTCAGTAATAGTCGATGGCCACCTTGGATGTGGCCTTCTTCTTGCCCTTGGCTGGTGCACCCAGCAACTCGTCCAGGCCGCGCGCCACCGCCCAGGCGGCGCGCACGCGCGACTCCCGCGTCGTGCCCGCCAGCCGCGGCGTCACCTGCAGCGTGGCGATGCCGTGCAGGGGTCGCCCTGCCTCCAGCCAACCCGGTTCCAGGCTGTCGAACCACGCGGCTCGCAGCTTGCCGTTGCGCAGAGCCCGGCCCAGGGCCGCCTCGTCGACGACGCCGGACTGGCTCAGGCCGACCAGGACCTGGCCTGCGCGCACGTTCTCCAGCTGACGGTCGCCGAGGAGGCCGCGAAAGCGCGGGAAATAAGGCAGCAGCAGCACCAGGCCGTCGCTGTGCTCGACCAGCTCGCTCAAGGAAACCGAATCGATGCCCCAGCGTGCCCAGGTCGCGTCGCTCGGATGCAGGGCGGGGTCATAGCCGATGACCCGTGTACCGAAGGCATGCAGCAGCTGGGTCAACACCTGAGCCGTCGGTGTCAGGCCCAGCACGCCAATCGTCGAACAGCCCAGCTCCCGCCCCACCTTGAGGCCGTCGCTGCCCTCGATGGGCACCCGCCTGAGCAGGCTGAGCAGGGCACCGACAGCGAATTCCGCCTCGGCGCTGGCCGTGGAAGCCTGGGAGCGCACGACCTCCACGCCCGCCTTGCGGCAGGCCTCGATGTCGATGTTCTCCGCGCCGCCGCTGGCACGGCCGATGGCACGCAGTCCCGGCGCGCCGCGCAGCAGTTCGGCATCGATGCGCACTTCGGGGGGCGCCACCAGGGCACGGGAGTTCTGCAGTGCCTCTACCAGGCCCTCAGGGTCACCCACGAGTTCAGGCGCAAAGCGGGCATCGTGGCGCTCGGCCAGCCATTGCACCACCTCGGCTTCCAACGGTTCAAGGATCAGGACTGTCATTGTTTGTATGTGCCCGACTCAGGGGTCAGACCGTCACAACCCCCGTGACACAATCGTTGCGACCCTGTCAACCCAGTGTATGCCCATGGCTTCTTCGTCCAAATCGCCGATCACCAAGGCCATCTTCCCGGTGGCCGGCCTCGGCACCCGCTTCCTGCCGGCCACCAAGGCCCAACCCAAGGAGATGCTGCCGGTTGTCGACAAGCCGCTGATCCAGTACGCGGTGGAAGAGGCCTATGCCGCCGGCGTGCGCGAGATGATCTTCGTGACGGGCCGCCACAAGCGCCCCATCGAAGATCACTTCGACATGACCTTCGAGCTCGAGGTGGCGCTGGAAAACTCCGGCAAGCAGGACCTGCTGGACGTGGTGCGCTCGGTCAAGCCCGACGACATGGAGTGCATCTATGTGCGCCAGGCCCAGGCCCTCGGCCTCGGCCACGCCGTGCTGTGCGGTCAGCGCCTGGTGGGCAACGAGCCCTTCGCCGTGCTGCTGGCCGACGACCTGATGGTGGGCGAGACCCCCATCCTCAAGCAGATGGTCGAGCAGTTCGCCGACTGGCGCGCCTCCATCCTCGCCGTGCAGGAAGTGCCGCCCGAACACACCCGCCGCTATGGCATCGTCGCCGGCACCCAGGTCAATGACCACCTGATGGACGTGAACCGCATCGTCGAGAAGCCCGCGCCCGAAGACGCACCCTCACGCCTGGGCGTGGCCGGCCGCTACATCCTGACGCCGGGCGTCTTCCACGAGATTGCCAACCARCCACGCGGCGTGGGCGGCGAGATCCAGCTGACCGACGGCATTGCCGGCCTGCTGCGTCGCGAGAAGGTGTTTGCCTACCGCTATGACGRCAAGCGCTATGACTGCGGCAGCAAGGAAGGTTTCCTGCAGGCCAACGTGGAACTGGCCCTGGCCCACCCGCAGCTCGGCCCGGGCTTCAAGGAATTCCTGCAGGGCCTGAATCTCTAAGCTTTGCGGGACAGACCGCCCGAGCGTAGCGAGTAGCTCTGTCCCCAACTGACTCAGGATTGGCTTTGCGGGACAGACCGCCCGAGCGCAGCGAGTAGCTCTGCCCCCAACTGACCAGGGCCTGCTCAGCGCCTGCGCAGCACGTGGATGAACTCGTCGCCCGACGAGGTCTGTTCCACCAGTTCATTGCCCGTCTGGCGCGCAAAGGCCTGGAAGTCGCGCATCGAACCCGGGTCGGTCGCCACGACGCGCAGCAACTCGCCGCTGAGCATTTCGGCCAAGGCCTTCTTGGCTTTCAGGATGGGCAAGGGGCAGTTCAGGCCCCGCGTGTCGATCTCGCGTTGGACGTCCATGGCCTCATTCTCGCTTCAGGTCGAGCCATTGGGGTTCGATGCCTTTGCTGCGCAGCCAGGTCGCCAGCGCCTGACCGGTGCCCTGCGGCCAGCAGCGCACGTCCTTGGGCGCAATCAGCTTGTACTCCGCCAACTCAGGCGACAGGCGGATCTCGCCGCGCGCCGCCGCATGGTAGGCAATGATGATCTGGTTCATGCGCTGGAAGTCCCAGACGCCGAGCAGGTTCAGGCTGTCCACCTCCAGCGAAGTCTCCTCGGCGATCTCGCGACGGATGCCCTCCTCCGGCGTCTCGCCAGACTCCATGAAGCCCGTGATCAGGCCGAAGAAGCGCCCCGGCCAGGCCGCGTTGCGGGCGAGCAGCACCTGGCCGTCGCGGTCCGTGCATTCGATGACGGCGGCCAGCACCGGCGTCGGATTGTTCCAGTGCGTGAAGCCACAGGCCGGGCAGCGCAGGCGCTCCTTGTCGCCACCGTCCTCGGCCTGCGTGATCCAGCCCAGCTGCGTCGCGCAGACGGGACAGAACTTGTAGTCCGTCATGCAGGAAACACGCCCGTCGACAGATAACGGTCGCCGCGGTCGCAGACGATGAAGGCGATGGTCGCGTTCTCGACGCGGCGCGCGATCTGCAGCGCCACCCAGCAGGCGCCGGCTGACGAGATACCGGCGAACAGGCCCTCCTCGCGGGCCAGGCGGCGCGCCATGTCCTCGGCGTCGCTCTGGCTGACCAGCACCAGTTCGTCCACGCCGCTCGGGTCATAGATCCTGGGCATGTAGGCCTCGGGCCACTTGCGGATGCCCGGGATGCGCGATCCTTCCGCCGGCTGGGCGCCGACGATGCGCACAGCCGCGTTCTTCTCCTTCAAGAAGCGCGACACGCCGGTGATGGTGCCCGTCGTGCCCATCGCACTGACGAAATGGGTGATGCGCCCGCCRGTGTCCTTCCACAGCTCGGGACCGGTGGTCTCGTAGTGGGCGCGTGGATTGTCGGCATTGGCGAACTGGTCCAGCACGCGGCCCTTGCCTTCGCCGGCCATCTGCTCAGCCAGGTCACGGGCGTACTCCATGCCACCGGTCTTGGGCGTCAGGATCAACTCCGCGCCGAAGGCCTTCATCGTCTGGGCGCGCTCGATGGACAGGTCCTCCGGCATGATCAGCACCATGCGGTAGCCGCGGATGGCCGCGGCCATGGCCAGCGCGATGCCGGTGTTGCCGGAAGTCGCCTCGATCAGGGTATCGCCCGGCTTGATCTCGCCGCGCTCCTCGGCGCGCTTGATCATGCTGATGGCTGGCCGGTCCTTCACGGAGCCGGCCGGGTTGTTGCCCTCCAGCTTGGCCAGGATCACATTGCCGCGCGCATCGTCGCCGAGCAGTCGCTGCAGGCGCACGAGGGGGGTTGCGCCGATGACGTCTTCGAGGGTCGGGTAGCTCATGGGCGACGATTGTGGCAGCGGGAACAAAGTCGAGCCTTGTCGAGTGCATAATCCGCCCCTCGCGTGCAAAGCGCGATGCTGTTTCCGACGGGCCCGGGTGGCGAAATCGGTAGACGCAGGGGACTCAAAATCCCCCGCCGCAAGGTGTGCCGGTTCGAGTCCGGCCCCGGGCACCAGGCGAAACAGCAGCCGGCTTGTGCTGGCATACTCAAAACGACAAGCACCGGCCCTCCCGGTGCAGGCGCCCTCCCGGGGCGCAAGCCGCGCGATCCATGCCCCCACTGCCTTCAGTCACCAAGGCCTTCATCCTGGCCTGTGTCGGTGCTTTCTGCTTTTTCTACCTCTTCCCCGGATTGGCCTACTGGTTCCAGCTGTGGCCGCTGAACTCGGGCTTCTTCATGCCCTGGCAGCTGCTGAGCTATGCCTTCCTGCATGGCAGCTTCGAGCATCTGCTGTTCAACATGCTGGGCCTGTGGATGTTCGGCGGCGAGCTGGAGCGCGTCTKGGGCGCGCGGCGCTACACGCAGATGCTGGTGGCCAGCGCGCTGAGCGCCGCCGTCGTGCAACTGATATTCACCTGGGTCATCGGTGCCCAGTCCCCCACCGTCGGGGCCTCCGGCGCGATCTTCGGCCTGCTGCTGTCCTTCGGCATGCTGTTCCCCAACCGCATCATCGTGCCGCTGATCCCGCCGATCCCGATGAAGGCGAAATACTTCGTCGCCATCTTCGGCGGCCTGGAACTGATCCTGGGTTTCAGCGGCAGCAGTGGCATCGCCCACTTCGCCCACCTGGGCGGCATGCTGGGCGCGTGGCTGTTGATCCGCCACTGGCGCTCGCCGCGGCGGCGCGGCTAGAGGCCTTCTTTCGGCGTCGGGTAGCGCAGCGCCAATCGCAGCTCGTGCCTGAGACGGGCATTGCTCAACCGGCGTGATTCGCTCCAGAAACTCAGCTGCATGGCACTCATGGTTTGGGCTGCTTCAGCACGCGTGATGCGCACGGGCCGCGGCAGACCACCGAGGTCGGCGGCCAGGTCGAAGTAGTCGCCCATCAGCAGCTGGCTGTCGTCGCAGACATTGACGGCGCGCTGCGGCAGGCCGCGCAGCAGCGCCAGCAGGCAGGCATGCGCCAGATCATCCGCATGGATGTGGTTGGTGTAGACATCCTCCTCCCGTCTCAACACCGGCGTGCCCCGCGCCAGGCGCTCGCGGGGGTGGCCCCCTTCGCGGTCGCGTGCATAGATGCCGGGAATGCGCAGCAGGCTGACACGCGTGCCGTGACGGCGACCAAAGGYGCGCAGCTGGGCCTCTGCATCGACACGTCGGCGGGCACGGTCGGTCGCCGGGTTCAGTGCCCGCGTCTCGTCGATGAAGGCACCACCGCAGTCGCCATAGACGCCGGTCGTGCTCGCGTAAACCAGCGCCGCGGGCGGCTTGCACGCGAGGGCAGCGAGCAGATGGCGGGTGCGCAGATCCGCCTCGCCGTCGCGGGCCGGTGGCGCGAGATGCAGCACGAGATTGGCCAGTCCAGCCAGGCGCGCCAGCGTCGCCGCGTCATCGAGATTGCCAACCAGCGGGACGGCTCCTGCGGCCCTGAGCTCCGCTGCACGGCTTGCGCTGGACGTCAGTGCAAAAACCCGCCAGCGGCCCGCGAGCAGCTTCAGGACGCGCAGGCCGACGTCGCCGCAGCCAATGATGAGGAGTCGTGGGGTCAAACCGGCCTCGGGCAAAATGGCGGGCAGTCTACGGCCCCGGAAATGTCTGCGGGGCCGCTGCTTTTTGGAAGCCATGTCCCATCAGATCACCATCCAGCCCGCCGGCCGCGTCTATCAGACCGAGGGCGATGACACCCTGCTTGCCGCCGCCATCCGCAATGGCGTAGGCCTGCCTTATGGCTGCAAGGACGGCGCCTGCGGCTCCTGCAAGAGCAAGCTGCTTGAAGGTGCCGTCATCCACGGCAACCACCAGCCCAAGGCGCTGACCGCCGAGGAAGAGGCCGCCGGTTATGTGCTGACCTGCTGCGCCCGGCCGCAGACTGACTGCACCGTCGAGGCCCGCACGGTGCCTGGCGCCGGCGAGTTCCCGGTGCTGAAGCTGCCCAGCCGCGTCATCGCCATACTGCGCCCGGCGCCCGACGTGGCGGTGCTGACGATGCAGCTGGCGGCCAACCAGAACTTCCAGTTCCGCGCCGGCCAGTACGTCGAGTTCATCCTGCGTGACGGCTCGCGCCGCAGCTACTCGATGGCCAATGCGCCGCACAGCCTGCCTGGGCAGATCGAGCTGCACATCCGCCACATGCCCGGCGGCAAGTTCACCGATCACGTCTTCGGTGCGCTCAAGGAGAAGGACATCCTGCGCATGGAAGGCCCATTCGGCAGCTTCTTCCTGCGCGAGGACAGCGACAAGCCCATCGTGCTGCTGGCCAGCGGCACCGGCTTTGCACCCATCAAGGCCATCATCGAACGGGCCCGCCACATCGCGTCGAGCCGGCCCATGGTTTTGTACTGGGGTGCGCGCAAGCAGGCCGACCTGTATCTGAACGACTGGGCGGCGCTGATCGCCTCGGAATGGCCGCAGCTGACCTATGTGCCGGTACTGTCCGAGCCCGACGAGGGCTGGACAGGCCGCACGGGGTTCGTCCACCGCGCCGTCATGGAAGACTTGGCCGACATGACGGGCCATCAGGTCTACGCCTGCGGCGCGCCCATCGTGGTCGAGTCGGCGCAGCGGGACTTCGTCGCGCAGTGCAACCTGCCGGCGGAAGAGTTCTACGCGGACGCGTTCACGTCCGAAGCGGACAAGCACTGAGATGTTCGAGCCGCCGTGGACACCCGCTGCTGAACTGGTCGACGCGCTGAAGCGCGATGGCGAGGCCGTGCTGGCGCCAAGTTCGCTTGGCGTGCTGGGCGCCTCTGCCGACGACCTCGACACCCTCAAGCCCTGCTGGGACGACCTGCCGCCCGATGGCTACCTGCGCGACGGCGGCCGCTACCGCTTCCGACGCCACGGCTGCTTCGTCGCCGACGGCGACACGCTGACTCTTCAGCCCCACCGCGCCCACTGGCAGCCGCTGGACTACAACGCGCTGCACGGCGGCATCCAGCGCTGGTTCGTGCCGCTGGCGCAGGAGATGGTCAATTCACCTGCCTGGACGGCGCTGCTGCTGGGGTTGGCGAAAACGGCGTCGGCACTGAAGGGCGAGCAGGCCTGGTTCATCGAGGCCCACCCTTTCCGCATCGACACCAGCGATGGCATCGGCCGCCCGACGCCCGAGGGCGCCCACCGCGACGGCGTCGACCTCGTAGCCGTGCTCTTCGT
>NZ_JBFUMO010000142.1:0-11910 GCF_054049355.1 Roseateles sp. P5_E11
CGATCAGCAGGCCGATGCACAGGCTCAAGGCCATCATCGTCATGAAGTTCAGCGTGAAGCCGAAGGCCTGCACGGCGATGAAGCTGGAGATGACGGYGATGGGCAGCGTGAGGCCGGTGATGATGGTCGAGCGCCAGCTGTGCAGGAACAGGAAGACGATGGCCACCGTCAGCAGCGCGCCTTCAATCAGCGTGTGCTGCAGGCCGGTCAGCGAGCCCTTGACGAAGTCGCTAGCGGCGTAGATGAGGCGCAGCTCGACGTCCTTGGGCAGCGTCTTGCGCAGCTCGGCCATTGCTTCCTTCACGGACTCGCCGGTCTTGACGATGTTGGCGTCCTGCTGCTTGAAGATGTTGAAGCTGACGGCCGGCTGGCCGTTGATGCGGGCGATGCTGTCCTGCTCGCGCTCGCGCTCGACCAGGGTGCCGAGGTCGTTCAGCGTCAGCGCCAGGTTGCCGCGGCGGGCGACGATCATGTTGCCGAAAGCCTTGGGGTCCTTCACGCGACCTTCCACGCGCAGGATGGCGTCGGAGGTGGAGTCGGACAGCAGGCCCACCGGCTGATCGGCGTTGGCCTCAGCCAGCGCCTTGGCAATCTCGGCCGGCGTCACGCTGTAGGCGCGCAGCCGCATCGGGTCGAGGTCGATACGCACCTCACGGGTGGTCAGGCCGCCCACGTCCACCTTGGCCACGCCTTCCACACGACCCAGGCGCTTGGAGACGATCAGGTCGGCCATCATGGACAGCTCGCGCGAGCCGCGTGTGGGGCTCAGCAGCGCCATGACCACGACGGGCTGCGAGTTGTCGTTCTCGAAGCGCTGCACCGTCGGCGGCTTGGCGTCACGCGGGAATCGGGCCTGCGCGGCGGCGACGCGGTCGCGCAGGTCCTGCATCGCGCGGCCCATGTCGGCGTTCAGCGAGAACTCGACGCTGGCCTGCACACGGCCCTCGAAGCTGCGCGACTGGATGCGTTCCACGCCGGCAATCGTGTTCAGCGCCTCTTCCAGGGGTTTGGCGATCTCGCGCTCGACGGCCTCGGGCGAGGCGCCGGGGTAGCGCACGTCCACCTGCGCGCCGGGGAACGAAATGTCGGGCATCTGCTCGACGCCCAGCTTGGAGTAGGAAAACAGGCCCAGCACGCACAGGGCCACCATCACCATGGTCGCAAAGACCGGGTTCTGGATGGAAACGCGGGTCATCCACATGGCACGCCCCTTACTGAACCGTGGCGGCCGACGCGGCCGAGCTGGCCACCTTGGCCTTGGCGGCGACGATGTTCGCCTTGTCACCTTCGCGCAGGTTGTCGAAGCGCGCCGCCAGCACCTGGGCTTCGGGCTTGAGGCCGTTCAACACCTCCACGCGGCCTTCGCGGGCGTCGCTGCGGCCGGTCGTCACGATCCGGCGCACCAAGGCGCCGCTCTCGATCATCCAGATCTGTTCCTGGCCGGCATTGCGGCTGATGGCGGCGATGGGCACGGTCAGTCGCTGGGTGTCATCCTGCAGCACCACCTTGGCAACGGCGTACTGGCCGGCACGGTAGGCCTCCTTGGGGTTGGCCAGCACCAGCGTCACGCCGATGGAACGCGTGCCCGGCTCGGCGCTCGGCGCGATGCGGTCGATCTTGGCCTCGACCGGCTCTTCCACGCCCTCGACCTTCACCTGCACCGTCATGCCCGGCTTCAGGCGGCTGACTTCATGCGTGCCGACCAGGCCGGCCAGTTCGAGCTTGGACAGGTCGACGATGGTCAGGATCTGCTGTTCGGCCGCCACTTTCTCGCCGGGCACCACATGGCGCTTGGAGACGACGCCGTTGATGGGTGCGACCAGCGCGGCCTGGCGCATCGTCACCTGGCTGGTGTCGAGCTGGGCCTTGGCGGCGTTCCAGTTGGCGCGGGCGGATTCGTAGGCGGCGCGAGAGTTGTCCAGCGCGGTCTGGGCAATGAAGTTCTTGGCAGCCAGGCCTTCGTTGGCCTTGAAGCTGCGCTCGGCCTGCTCCATCTGGGCCCGCATGGCTTCGACGCTGGCGCCGCGCTCGGCGATGCGATAGCGAAGCTCTTCCAGGTCGACCTGGCCGAGAGCCTGGCCCGCCTTCACGCGGCTGCCTTCGCCGACAGCGAGGTTGAGCAGCGTGCCGTTGGACTTGGCGCGAACCATGGCCGTGCCCGGCGCCACCAGCGGGCCGCTGAATTCGATCTGGGCCGGCATGGCGGTCAGCGTCGGCTTGACGACTTCGCTGGGCACGAACTCCAGCACGGCCTTGGCCTTCTCGTCACCCGGCTTGTTGGGGCCATCCCCCTTGCTCGCCATGACGGCCACCCCGGCACCGCCCACCAACAACACGGCTGCGACGACGCTACCGATCTTCCAAGACTTGCGCATGGCTCCCCCAATCACTCTCTGATTTCACGACCTTTACAGTCTAGAAACCGGCGGCAAGCCGCGCAGCGGGCTTGTGACGAAACGCGGTTTGCGAGGGCTGAGCTGCACCGGCCGGCGATCAGGCTGGAATCCCGGCGGACGAGTTGCGGATCACGAGAGGCGGCCTGCATCAAATCCGCTGCGCAGCGTCATGACGAGGTCATAGCGACACCAATTGCCGGCGAGCGGCCATCGCCGCTGCTGCTGCCAGCGCCGACCAGTCCAATGCGCTGCCACCTCTCGACATCAATTCGAATGAAAACGTTCCCCGCGTTCTGGGGATCAGCGCAGCAGGCCCCGACATCACGAAGCCTACAGTGCAGTTCGCTCGCATCTTGGCTCGGTCGATTTCACTTTGAGCTTCACCTCGGTGAGTGCCCCGAGTTTGAACAGCCGACACAGTGGGTGTTGGATGTATTCGGGTTCAAATCAATAGGGGTGAGAACGATGTCCCAACTTCAGATGTTCCGCACAAGGTCTACGTTAAGCCCGGGCGCCACGTGGATTTTCAATGCCGTGATTTGCCTGGCTGCGATGGGGCCGGCGATTTCCGCAAGTGCTTCGGAAGTCAAGGTCACTGTTTTTGCAAACTACACGGCCGAAGATGGCAGCAATGGCGGCGTCGGCCCCATCACTCATTCTTCAGTGAATGGCTCGGTGTCTGAAAAGATCAGCAGCGTATGGTCAGGCTCGGGCGGCTCGAGCGGCGCTACCGCAGACTACGGTGTACTCAAATCTTCAGCCATTGCCAGCGCGAGCCGTGGCAACATTTTCAATGGATTCGCGTCGGTGGGAAAGGCATATGCCGCCGCACACTGGAGTGACTCCGTCACAGTGGCTGGCGCAGGCTTGTCCGGCACCGGCTGGGCCAATATTCGTTTCTTCGTCGATCCCGCCTCAGGCAGCCTTCTCAACAGCGGCACGGCTGGTTTGGGGGGAAGCTTTGCTGGAACGGCTGCGGCTGACTTCGTTTTCAGCGCGGGTGGCGCCACTGTATTCAGCTTCAATGTTCAGGCGGCATTGACTCATCTGGGCACCGATCCAACATATACATTCACCCGCGTCAATGGCCTCGACTACACCGGGGATCTACGCGGATTCTGGGAGCTGAGCATTCCCGTTACGTTTGGTCAGGCGTTCGCCCTGGACGCCGGCATCGACACGACGGCTTATACGCTGGCGGGATCAAACTCCTCGGTCGATTCGTTCGCCAATTTCGGAAATTCAATCTATTGGGCCGGCATTACGTCCATTACTTTGGCGAATGGATCGACAACGACGGCGTTTTCGGCGCTGGGAAATACTGCTCACGACTGGAAGGTGTCAGCAGTTCCAGTCCCTGAGCCCAGCAGCGGATGGCTGCTGTGTTTCGGTCTGGGGACGCTCGCGGTGTTTCTTGCTTTCCGCAAGAAGGTTGTCCAGCCGCACAGCCCAAACCCGAACGCTGTCGGGCTTGAATCGCTGACCTGATTTAGCAACTCAGTTCAGCTGTAGTCCACGGCATTGCTCGCCCGTTGCGGGCTTTGCCCGTCGTCAGCCCGACGCGCTCGCCTCAACCTATCGTTGTGCCGGGATGGCATCGACCGGCAGCACGACATCTCCACACTGCGCCCTGTGACGAAGGGCATGGTCCATCAGCACCAGGGCCAGCATGGCCTCGGCGATGGGCGTGGCGCGGATGCCCACGCAGGGGTCGTGGCGGCCAAAGGTTTCCACCACGGAAGGATTGCCCGCGCGGTCGATGCTCGCTTTGGGGCTGCGAATCGAACTGGTCGGCTTGATCGCGATACTGGCGACGATGTCCTGGCCGGTGGAGATGCCGCCCAGCATGCCGCCCGAGTTGTTGCTGGCAAATCCCAGCGGTGTCAGCTCATCGCCATGCTCGGTGCCCTTCTGTGCGACGACGCCGAAGCCGGCGCCGATCTCGACGCCCTTGACGGCGTTGATGCCCATCAGCGCGTAGGCGATGTCGGCGTCGAGCTTGTCGAACAGCGGCTCGCCCAGGCCGACCGGCACGCCGGTGGCTTCCACGCGGATGCGTGCGCCAACCGAGTCGCCGGCCTTGCGCAAGGCGTCCATGTAGTCCTCCAGCGCGGCGATCTTGCTGGCGTTGGCGGCAAAGAAGGGGTTCTGGCCGACGTGCTGCCAGCCTTCGAAAGGAATCTCGATCTCGCCGAGCTGGGTCATGCAGCCGCGGAATTCGGTGCCATAAGCCTCCCGCAGCCATTTGCGGGCCACCGCGCCGGCGCCGACCATGGGCGCCGTCAACCGCGCCGACGCGCGGCCACCGCCGCGTGGGTCGCGCACACCGTATTTGCGCCAGTAGGTGTAGTCGGCGTGGCCGGGGCGGAAGGTGTCGAGGATGTTGCCGTAATCCTTGCTGCGCTGGTCGGTGTTCTCGATCAGCAGGCAGATTGGCGTGCCGGTCGTGACGCCCTCATAGACGCCGGACAGGATCTTGACCGCGTCGGGCTCGTTGCGCTGGGTGACGTGACGGCTGGTGCCGGGGCGGCGGCGGTCCAGCTCGGGCTGGATGTCGGCCTCGCTGAGCGCCATGCCCGGCGGGCAGCCGTCGATGACGCAGCCAATGGCCGGACCGTGGCTTTCGCCGAAATTGGTGACGCGAAAGAGTTCGCCGAGGGTGCTACCGGACATGCCGCCATTCTAGGAGCCGTCCAAATGAAAAGCGGCCTGCAAAGGCCGCCTTCATGGACAACGAACCAAGTCGGCTCAGCCGGCCTTGGCCGGGTCCTCGATGGGCTCCTCGACCGGCCAGTCGCGGATATAGGCCTTGAGCATGCGGTTCTCGAAGTCCTGGCTGTCCACCACCGCCTTGGCCACGTCGTAGAACGAGATGACGCCCATCAGCGTCTTGCCGTTCATCACCGGCATGTAGCGCGCGTGGCGGCCCAGCATCATGCGGCGCACCTCGTCGATCTCTGTCTCGGGCGTGCAGGTCAGCGGCGCGTCGTCCATCACCGTGCGGACGATGGTCGTGCCCACCGTGCCCTGGTTCTTCACGATGGCCTGGATGACCTCGCGGAAGGTCAGCATGCCGACCAGGTCGCCATGCTCCATGACAACCAGCGAACCGATGTCGCGCTCTGCCATGACGGCCAGCGAATCCTTCAGCGGCTCGTCGGGCGTGACAGTGAACAAGGTGCCACCTTTGACACGCAGGATATCGACGACTTTCATAGGGGCCTCCATGCGAAAACTGCCAGTCAACATAGCACACAATGCCCGCGACTCCACCCCATAGAAAACACCATGCCGGGCTTCGACACCCTAGCTTTGCATGCCGGCGCCACGCCCGATCCGGGCACCGGCGCGCGGGCGACGCCGCTGCACCTCAGCACCTCCTTCGTCTTCGAGAACAGCGAGCACGCGGCGTCGCTGTTCAACATGGAGCGTTCGGGGCACGTCTACAGCCGGCTCTCCAACCCGACGACGGCGGTTTTCGAGGAGCGCATGGCGGCGCTGGACGGCGGCATCGGCGCGATCGCGACGGCCAGCGGCCAGGCGGCCCTTCACCTGGCCATCTGCACGCTGATGGGCGCCGGCGGTCACGTCGTCGCCAGCACGGCGCTGTATGGCGGCAGCCACAACCTGCTGCACTACACGCTGCGCCGTTTCGGCATCGAGACGACCTTCGTCAACCCACGCGACCTGGACGCCTGGCGGGCTGCCATTCGGCCCGAGACGCGGCTGTTGTTCGGCGAGAGCCTTGGCAACCCGGGGCTGGACGTGCTGGACATCCCGACTTTGTCGGCACTGGCGCATGAGGCCGGCCTGCCACTGCTCGTCGATGCGACCTTTACGACGCCCTATCTGCAGCGCCCGGCCGAACTCGGCGCCGATCTGGTCTACCACTCGGCCACCAAATTCCTCTGCGGCCATGGCACCGTGATTGGCGGCGTGCTGGTGGATGCGGGCTCCTTCGACTGGCAGGCCGCGCACGACCGCCATGGCCGATTCGAGACCTTGTGTGAACCGTATGACGGCTTCCACGGCATGGTGTTCGCCGAGGAAAGCACCGTCGGCGCCTTCCTGCTGCGCGCCCGCCGCGAAGGCCTGCGCGACTTCGGCGCCTGCATGAGCCCGCACACGGCCTGGCTGATSCTGCAAGGATTGGAGACGCTGCCGCTGCGCATGGCCCGGCATGTGGCCAATGCGCAGGCGGTGACCGAGTTCCTGCAGGCACACGACCTCGTCGAGAAGGTGGCCTACCCCGGCCTGGCCTCCCACCCCGACCATGCGCTGGCGCGAAAGCTCATGCCACGCGGCGCTGGCGCGGTGTTCTCCTTCGACTTGAAGGGAACGCGGGAACAGGGCCGCGCCTTCATCGAGGCCCTCAAGCTCTTCTCCCACCTGGCCAACGTTGGCGACGCCAAGTCTCTGGTCATCCACCCCGCCAGCACAACCCACTTCCGCATGGATGACGCGGCGCTCAGGAGTGCCGGCATCGGCCCGGGCACCATCCGCCTGTCCGTCGGGCTGGAAGACCCGGCCGACCTCATCGACGACCTGAAGCGGGCGCTCAAAGTGGCAGGCAAGGCATGAAGTTCATCGTCGACAACCAAGAGGCTTATGCGTACACGGGCGGCAAGGCGTTTGACTCCGCCCTGCCCTGCGTCGTCTTCATCCACGGCGCACAGAACGACCACAGCGTCTGGACCCTGCTGGCGCGCTGGTGTGCCCACCACGGCTACGGCGTGCTCGCCGTCGACCTGCCGGGCCATGGCCGCAGCGCTGGCACGCCTTTGAAGAGCGTCGAGGACATCGCCTTCTGGCTGCACCGTCTGCTCGACGCGGCCGGCGTGCAAAAGGCCACCCTCGTCGGCCACAGCATGGGCTCGCTGATCGCACTCGAAGCGGCCGAACGAGCGTCCACTCTCGTCATGGTCGGCACGGCCTACCCGATGAAGGTCTCGGAGGCTCTTTTGACGACGGCGCGCGACAAGCCCGAGGCCGCGATGGCCATGGTCACGGCCTTTTCGCATTCGCTGGCCAGCGCCAAGCCGGGCTACCCGGGCCCGGGCGCTTGGCTGCGCGGCGGCTCGATGGCGCTGATGCGCCGGCTGCAGGAGCGCCAGACGGAAGTCAACCTGTTCGAGAACGACTTCCAGGTCTGCGACCGCTATGCCGGCGGCGAGGCCGCGGCCGCTCGCGTGGCCTGCCCGGTGCATTTCATCCTCGGCGCGCTGGACCAGATGACCTCGCCCAAGCAGAACGCCGTGCTCGGCGGCCTGCTCAAGCCGCGCATCCATACCGTGCCCGCCGGCCACGCGCTGATGGCCGAAGCACCGGACGCCGTGCTGGCCGCGCTGAGGGCGGCGCTTCAGCCCAGCTCGTAGGCTGCTTCGTCGGGCCGCCGCACGGCCCGGGCGTATTCGCCGGTGAAGCCCGGCCAGATCGCGATGATGCGGCCGCTGTCGTTGCGGTACCAGGAACTGCACCGGCTCCAGACCGAGCCGGCGAGCCTTTGCTGGACGTTGGCGTCCTGGGCTGCAAACGCTTCAGGGCGCACGTCTATCCATCGCTTGCCTGATTGCTTGACTCTGCGCATGCAGGCCAGCGCATGCTGGACCTGGGGCTCGATGAAAAGCAGCGTCGAGGTATGGCCTGTGCCGGTGTTGGGGCCGAGCGTCAGGAAGAGGTTGGGAAAGCCCGGGACCGTCAGGCCGAAGTAGGCGCTGGGATTGACGCGCCAGGTCTCTTCCAGCGTGCGCCCGTCGAGACCTGTGATGGGCAGCTCCGCCAGGAGTTGCGTCGTGTCGAAGCCGGTGGCACAGACCAGTGCGTCCAACTGGTGCTCCCGGCCGTCCAGGGTCAGCACGCCTCTTTCCGTCACGCCGGTGATGGCCTCCGTGACCAGCTCCGACTGCGGCAGCGCCAGCGCATGGAAGTAGTCGTTGGAGTAGATGATGCGCTTGCATCCCAGCGGATAGCGGGGTGTCAGTCGTTCGCGCAGCACAGCATCGGGCACATGGCGCCGCAGATGGCCGCGGGCCGTGGCCACCATGGCGCGCCGGGCCAGCGTGCCCTCGTCGAAGCCGCGCCGCCCCAGCTCCAGGAACTGCACCCAGGCATGGCGGGCCAGCGCGGCATAGGGCGGGAAGCGGGCCAGCCAGCGGTCGAGTGCGCCATAGCGCCGGTCCAGCCGCGGCATCACCCAGTTGGGCGTGCGCTGGAACAGCGTGAGCCGTGCCGCCGTGGGTGCCAGCGCCGGCACAAGCTGAGACGCCGTGGAGCCCGTGCCGATGACGCCGATGCGCTTGCCGCCCAAGTCCGCGTCGGCCGGCCAACGCGCCGAGTGCAGCAACTGCCCTTTGAAGGAGGCCAGATCGGGGATGTCGGGCCAGCGCGGCCGGCTCAGCGGGCCGGTGCTGCAGACGAAGAAGCGCGCGCTCAAGGCGCTGCCATCGTCCAGGCTCAGCTCCCAGCGGCCGGCCTGTGCGTCGAAGCGCGCCTCGGTGATGGCCACGCCCAGACGCATGCGTGCCGCCAGGCCGTGCTGCTCGGCCAGGCGCTGCTGGTAGCGGTGAATCTCGGGCGCGTCGGCGAAGCGGTGCGTCCAACAAGGGTTGGGCGCAAAGCTGAAGCTGTAGGCCGGAGCCGGCACGTCGACCTGGGCGCCAGGGTAGCGGTTGCTCCACCAGGTGCCACCCAGCCCGTGAGACTTCTCGACGATGAGGTAGTCATCGACGCCCGCGCGCTGCAGCTGGATGGCCATGCACAGCCCGGACATGCCCGCACCGAGGATGACAACCTCCAACTCGGTGGGCATGGCGCGCATCGGCGCATTATTGCGAGGGCATCCCCGCTTGCCGCTCGGGCGCAACCCGCGCTTGAATCAGCGCATGAGCACCGAACGCTTTTCTCGCTTCGCCGACTTCTACCCCTTCTACCTCAGCGAGCACGGCAACACCATCTGCCGCCGGCTGCACTTCGTCGGTTCGACCCTGGTGCTGGTCTGTCTGTGGCAGCTGTTCAGGACGGGCGCGCTGGTGTGGCTGCTTTACGGCCTGCTGTGCGGCTATGGCTTCGCGTGGGTCGGGCATTTCTTCTTCGAGAAGAACCGGCCGGCGACCTTCAAATATCCGCTTTACAGCTTCATCGGCGACTGGGTCATGTACGCCGACATCTGGCGCGGTCGCGTGAAGCTTTAGTTGCGCCAGGCCAGGCCGATGCCCACCGACGAGCCGGTGCGTTTCTCGACCAGCGGGCTGTCGGCGACGGGACCGAGGAGGCGGCTCGCGCCGGCATTGCCGTAGACGAGCCAATGCTTGGTCAGCGGCCGGATGAAGCCGACACCCACGTGCACATCGCGCAGGCCGGCACCGGGTTCGTAGGCGGGTTTGCCACTGGCCGCGACGGCCGACTCGGGCACGCCGAAATAGCTGCGCAGGTTTCGAGCGCTGGCGGCCGAGATGCCGAAGCCGCTGGTCCACTCCAGCGTCGGGCTGCGGTAGAACCGCCAGCCCAGGTCCGCGCCCAGCGTCGTGCCGCCTTGCCGGCCGAGCAGGTCCTGCGACAGCGTCGCGCCAATGGTCAGATCCTTGGTCAGGCTGTAGTTGGTATAGAAGCGCGCCCTCAGCGTGCGCCGGACGTCGGGCAGGCCCCGCGTGGTGCTGGCGTCGCCGCTGCTGCGGCCGCTGTCCATGCGCAGTGACACACCCACGCGCAGCTTGTCTGTGTCAATGAACTGGGTACTGGCACCGCCGGCCGCCTCCTCACGCCCGAAGCCCATCAGGCTGCCCGCGMCGGAAGTGCTGATGCGCACTCGGCCGAGCTTGAATGCCCACAAGGGCTTGATCTTGATGTCACGGCTGCTCGCGCCGTCGTACTCCGGCTGCGAGGCCACCGCGGCCCCCAGCAGATAGCGAGCTGACGGACTTTCCACCTCGGGCTGCTCGGCCTGGGCCAACGTCGCCACGGACAGAGCCAGGAGGGTAGTCAACGCGACTCTCATAGAGGCTAGCGTACCAGCCAGACCTGGCACCGCCTGTCAGCCAACGTGTAGTTCGCGTGTCAGCTCAGTCAGCATGTCGTCAACCATGGCATCCAGGTCGTACTGCAGCTTCCAGCCCCAATCGGCCTGGGCGGCTGCGTCGTCGATGCGTTGTGGCCAACTGGCTGCAATGGCCTGGCGGAAGTCTGGCACGCAGTCCATCGTGAACTCGGGCAGGCGGCGGCGGATGGAGGCGGCGATGCCTGCCGGCGTGAAGCTGACGCCGGCGAGGTTGTAGCTGCCGCGCTGCCTGACCTGGTCGGCCGGCGCGTTCATCAGCTCGATGGTGGCGCGCAGCGCATCGGGCATGTACATCATCGGCAGGGCCTGGTCCTGCTTCAGGAAGCAGGTGTAGCGGCCGTCCTTGATCGCCGAATGGAAGATCTCCACGGCGTAGTCCGTCGTGCCGCCGCCGGGCGGCGTCTTCCAGCTGATGAGGCCGGGGTAGCGCAGGCTGCGCACGTCCACGCCGTGCTTGGCGTGGTACCAGTCGCACCAGCGTTCGCCGGCGAGCTTGGAGATGCCATAGACCGTCGTCGGGTCCATGACGGTCGTCTGCGGCGTGTCGATGGCTGGCGTGTTGGGGCCGAAGGCCGCGATCGAACTGGGCCAGAAGATCTTGTCCAGCTTCTCGTGGCGGGCCAGCTCCAGCACATTGAGCAGGCCCTTCATGTTCAGGTCCCAGGCCCACATCGGGTGCTTCTCGCCGTTGGCCGACAGCGCCGCGGCCAGGTGGTAGATCTGCGTGATGTGGTGGCGCTTGACGACGGTGGCCAGGCCCCCCGCGTCGGTCACATCCAGCGCCTCGTGCTGGAGGCTGGGCACGCGGCCCTTGGGGCTGAGGTCGCTGGTGACGACGGCTTCATTGCCATGCAGCTTCGCCAGTTCGGTCGCCAGCTCGGTGCCGATCTGGCCATTCGCTCCAATGATGAGGATCTTCATTTGACGAGGCCCAGCTCACGGCCCGCCTGCGTGAAGGCGGCAACGGCCTTCTCCAGGTGCTCGCGCTCATGCACGGCCGAGACCTGCACGCGGATGCGCGCCTGGCCCTTGGGCACGACGGGGAAGAAGAAGCCGACGGCATAGATGCCCAGCTCCAGGATGCGCTTGCTGAGCTCCTGCGCCTTCACCGCGTCGTAGACCATGATGGGCACGATGGGGTGGGTGCCGGGCTTGATCTCGAAGCCGGCGGCCTGGATCGCCTCGCGGAACCAGGCGGTGTTGGCTTCGAGCTTGTCGCGCAGCGCCGTGGAGCCTTCCAGCAGGTCCAGCACGGCCAGCGACGCGCCGGCGATGCTGGGGGCCAGCGTATTGCTGAACAGATAGGGGCGCGAGCGCTGGCGCAACAGCTCGACGACTTCCTTGCGCGCGGCCGTGAAGCCACCGCTGGCGCCGCCCAGGGCCTTGCCGAAGGTGCCCGTGATGATGTCGATCTTGCCAAACACACCGCGATGCTCGGCGGTGCCACGGCCGGTCTTGCCC
>NZ_JBFUMO010000143.1:0-11712 GCF_054049355.1 Roseateles sp. P5_E11
GCGGAACATGTTGCGGCTCATCCAGTCGGCGCTGGACAGGAAGAGCGCCTCGCCAGGGTCAGCTTCGGTGCCCTCGGCCCAGCGGAAATACAGCACCCGCGTGTGCTCCAGGAAGCGCCCGACGACGGAGCGCACGACGATGTTGTCGCTGACGCCGGGCAGCCCCGGCGGCAGCATGCAGGCGCCGCGCACGATGAGGTCGACCTTGGCGCCGGCCTGGGCCGTGCGCAGCAGGCCGTGGATGAGCTCGGCATCGGTCAGCGCGTTGATCTTCACGACGACGCGCGCGCCCTTGTAGCCGGCCAGGGCAGCGGCCTCCACCTGGGCCAGCAGCTCCAGCATGCGGCTGTGCATGTTGAAGGGCGCCAGCAGCATGCGTCGCAGCGCCTTGAATTTGCCCAGGGACGCGAGCTGGCGAAACACCGAATCGGCATCGGCCGTCAGGTCGGCATCGGCCGTCAGCAGGCCGAGGTCGGTGTACAGGCGCGCCGTCTTGGGGTTGTAGTTGCCGGTGGAGATGTGGCCGTAGCGGCGCAGCTTGCCGTTCTCGCGCCGTGTGATCAGCAGCAGCTTGGCGTGGGTCTTGTAGCCGACGATGCCGTAGACGACCTGGGCGCCGACGGCCTCCAGCCGCTCGGCCCAGTTGATGTTGGCTTCCTCGTCGAAGCGCGCCTTCAGCTCGACGACAGCCATCACTTCCTTGCCACGCCGCGCCGCCTCGATCAGCAGGTCCATCAGCTCCGACTTGGCGCCGGTGCGATAGATGGTCTGCTTGATGGCCAGCACCTCGGGGTCGACCACCGCCTCGCGCAGCATCTGCACGACGGGGTCGAAGCTCTCAAAGGGATGGTGCAGCAGCACATCGCCCTTCTTGAGCTTCTCGAAGATGGACTTGTGGCGCGGCAGCCGGCCGGTCGGCCAGGCCGGTTCAAAGGGCGTGAAGCGCAGCGGCGGCGCGTCGGTCTGGTCGATCAGCTCGTTCAGCCGCACCAGGTTGACGGGGCCGTTGACGCGGTAGAGCGCCGCATTCGGCAGGCCGAACTGCTCGAGCAGGAACTCCGACAGCTCGGCCGGGCAGGTGTTGACCACCTCCAGCCGCACCGCGCGGCCGAAATGGCGCGTCGTCAGCCCGGAGCGCAGCGCGTGGCGCAGATTGGCGATCTCCTCCTCATCCACTTCCAGGTCGGAGTCGCGTGTGACGCGGAACTGCGAGAAGGCCTCGACCTTGCGGCCGGGAAAGAGATCTTCCAGGTGGGCGCGGATGACGCTGGTCAGCAGCACGAAGGCCTGGCGGCCGTCGCTCAGGTTGGCCGGCAGCTTGATGACGCGCGGCAGCACGCGCGGCACCTTGACGATGGCGATGCGGTTGTCGCGGCCGAAGGCGTCCTTGCCCGACAGCCGCATGATGAAGTGCAGCGACTTGTTGGCCACCTGCGGGAAGGGGTGGGCCGGGTCCAGCCCCACGGGCACCAGCAGCGGCCTGACCTCGCGCTCGAAATACTTGGCCACCCAGTGCCGCTGCGGCTCGTCGCGGTCGGCGTGGTTGAGCACGACGATGCGCCGCTTGCGCAGCAGCGGCGTGAGCTGCTCGTTGAAGATCAGGTATTGCTCGTCGATCAGCGTGTGCGCCGCGCGGCCGACGCGTTCGACGTCCTGGCTTGTCACGGTGCTGAGCGGATCGCGCACGGCCTCCAGCATGTCGGCGAAGCGCACCTCGAAGAACTCGTCCAGGTTGCTCGACACGATGCAGACATAGCGCAGCCGCTCCAGCAGCGGCACATCTTCACGCTGGGCCTGGGCAAGGACGCGACGATTGAATTCAAGAATGGCCTGCTCACGGTTGAGCAGCTTCAGCGGGGTCGGGTCGGTCATGAAGAAAAGTGTATGAAGCTTGTGTGACAACGGCTTGAAATGCCCCCGGGATAATCCAGGCCCATGCACCTGATGATCCCCCATGCCAGCGCGCTGGACGAAGCCGCGCGGCATGCCTTCGGCACCCTGCCCCTGCCCAACCTGGCTGCGCAGCTGAACCGGCTCACTCCGGCCGAGACCTGGGGGAGCGACGAGCTATCGCCGCAGCCGCCGCATCACATCGCGCTGGCAGCGCTGCGCCAGCAAGCCGAGCCAAGCGCCGCGGCCTGGGCCGTCGAGGCCGGGCCCGAACTGGCCTGGGCGCTGATGAGCCCCGTGCACCTGGCCGTCGGCAGCGATGGCGTCGATGTGCTGCCGCCCGCGGCGCTGCGGCTGTCCGAATCCGACGCGGCGCGCTTCACGGCGCTGCTGCGCGAACTCTGGCCCGAGTCCGAAGGCTGGCAATGGCGGCTGCTGGACGCCACGCACTGGGCCATCGGCCACACCACAGCGCTGGATGACCTGCGCGCTGCCAGCATCGAGCGCGCCGGCGGCCGGCCCATCGAGCCCTGGCTGCCGCAAAACCGCGTGCTGCGCCGCTGGCAGAACGAGGCCCAGATGCTGCTGCATGAGCACGCCCTGAACCTCGAGCGGGAAGCACGCGGCGAGCATCCCGTCAACTCGGTCTGGATCGGCGACATTGGCCGCAGCAACGGCAAGGCCGCCGACGTGACGGTCGATGCCCGCCTGACCGAGCCGCTGCTCAACGGCGACCTCGCGGCCTGGGCCGAGGCCTGGCAGCGCCTGGACGCCGGGCCGCTGGCACAGCCCCTGACCAGCCTGACGCTGTGCGGCGAGCGCTTCGCGCGTCGTTTCACGACCCAACCGCTGTCCTTCATCGACAAGTTGAAGCGGCGCTGGCAAACGCCCGAGGTGAGCGCCGTACTGGAGGCGCTATGACTTCGCCTCGCCTTGTCGAACGCGACGTGCCGCCGCGCACGGCCTGGGCGCTGGAGCAGGCCGGCGTCGCACCCCTGATGGCCCGCCTGCTCGCGGCCCGCGGCGTGCGCGAGGCGGGCGAGCTGGACGAGAGCCTGGCCCAGTTGCTGCCGCCCACYGACCTGAAAGGCCTGCTGGAGGCCGGCCGGCTGCTGGCCGACGCCATCCAGGGCGGCGAGCGCCTCGTCATCGTGGCCGACTACGACTGCGACGGCGCCACTGCCTGCGCCGTCATGCTGCGCGGCCTGCGCCTGCTCGGCGCGCAGCCCGAGCAGCTCGGCTATGTCGTGCCGGACCGCGCCGTGCACGGCTACGGGCTGACGCCCACCATCGTCGACCTGGCGATGGCGCAGAAACCGACTCTGCTCGTGACGGTGGACAACGGCATCGCCAGCCTCGCTGGCGTGGCGCACGCCCGCGCCCAGGGGCTGAAGGTGCTGGTCACCGACCATCACCTGCCAGCCCTGGTCGATGGCGTCGTCGTCGTCCCAGATGCCTCTGCAATCGTCAACCCCAACCAGCCGGGCTGCACCTTCGCGAGCAAGTCGCTGGCCGGCGTCGGTGTGGCCTTCTATGTGCTGATGGGCCTGCGCGCCGAGCTGCGTTCACGCGGCGCGTTCGCTGACGTGCCGCGCCTGGACGGCCTGCTCGACCTCGTGGCTCTCGGCACGGTGGCCGACGTCGTCAAGCTCGACGCCAACAACCGCCGCCTCGTTGCGCAAGGCCTCAAGCGCATGCGCGCCGGCCGTGCGCAGCCGGGCGTCATGGCGCTCTTCAGCGCGTCCAAGCGCGACGCGAGCAAGGCCCAGGGCTTCGATCTCGGCTTTGCGCTCGGGCCCCGCATCAACGCGGCCGGCCGCCTCGCCGACATGACGCTGGGCATTGAGACGCTGACCACCGACGACCCCGAGCGGGCGCTGCAGCTCGCCACCCAGCTCGACGCCATCAACCGCGAGCGCCGCGAAATCGAGAGCGGCATGCGCGAGATGGCAGAGGCGCGGCTGGATGCCCTGGTCGAGGCGCTGCAAGGCGCCCTGCCCCCCGCGGTGGCACTGTTCGATGCCGACTTCCACGAGGGCGTCGTCGGCATCGTCGCTTCGCGCATCAAGGACCGCGTGCACCGCCCCACCTTCGTCTTCGCGCGCGGTGCCGACGGCAACCTCAAGGGGTCGGGCCGCTCCATTCCGGGTTTCCATCTGCGCGATGCGCTGGACCTCGTCAGCAAGCGTGAGCCCGAGTTGTTGGCCAAGTTCGGCGGCCATGCGATGGCGGCCGGCGCGACGCTGGCGGTCGACGATGTGAACCGCTTCGCGCTGGCCTTCGCGCGCGTGGCCGAGGAATGGCTCAACGAGCAGGACCTGACCCGCACGCTGCGCCATGACGGCTCGCTCGCGCCCGATGCCGCCACGGCCGAGACCGCACGCCTGCTGGACGCCCAGGTCTGGGGCCAGGGCTTCGAGGCGCCGGTGTTCTGTGATCGCTTCGAGCTGATCTCGCAGCGCCTCGTTGGCGAGAAGCATCTGAAGCTGCGCCTGCGCCGCGGCGGCCAGCTCATCGACGCCATCTGGTTCAACCACGTCGACATGCTGCCGGAGCGCGTCACGCTGGCCTACCGGCTGAGCCTGGACGAATGGCAGGGCCAGCAGCGCGTCCAATACGTCATTGAAGCCTGCGCCGAAGGCTGAGGCGTGACGGAGTTGGCAGGGACGCACGCCCTGCCGCCCCAAGTCACCGGAGTGTCACGGACGCTTTCAAGAATCCGCCCGGCCAGCCAGCCCGGAGCCTCCTCATGCGCGCCACCGCGCCCGATCCCCTTGCCGATGCTCTCGATCGCCTGATCGAGCAGCGCAGTTTTGACATTCACTTCCAGCCCCTGGTCGCCATCGACAGGGCCGACATCTTTGGTTTCGAGGCGCTGACCCGCGCGCCTGCCGACGGCCCGCTGCATTCGCCCCTGGTGCTGTTCGAGGCCGCCGCCCGGCTGGGCCGCCTCGTCGAGCTGGAACACCTCATCATTCGCCGCGCCATTCAGCGCTTCAAGGCCCTGGGGCTGCCGGGCCAGCTCTTCCTGAACGTGACAGCAGACACCCTGCTCGGTGCCCGCGAGCATGCCGGCCTGCTGGCCACCGAGCTGGCTGAACTCGGCCTGCCGACCTCGCGCGTCGTCATCGAGCTGACCGAAACCCGCCCCATCGAAGACCTGGCCCAGCTCGACGATGCGCTGCAGGCGCTGCGCGACCTCGGCTTTCGTGTGGCGCTGGATGACCTCGGTGAGGGCTTCGCCTCGCTGCGCCGCTGGATGGAGATGCGGCCGGACTTCGTCAAGATCGACCGCCACTTCATCGACGGCATCGCCCAGGAGCCGCTGAAGCAGCAGTTCGTGCGCTCCATCGTCGAGATGGCCGTGACCAGCGGCTGCGAGGTCGTCGCCGAAGGGCTGGAGCAGGAGCCCGACCTCGACGTGCTGCGCCGCCTGGGCCTGTCCATCTGCCAGGGCTATCTGTTCGCCCGCCCGAGCGCGACGCCGCGCGCCAGCCTGAGCGCCCAATGGAGCGGCCGACTGGCCGCTGACGCCCAGCCGCGCCTGCTGCAGAACGACCTCGCGTTGCCGCTGACCCAGGGCGCCATCACCAGTGCCGCCCAGCTGGCGCGTCGCGGCCTGACGGTCACGCCCGAGACCAACTGCCGCAGCATCGTCGACCTCTTCCACCGTGACGAGCAACTGCTCGCCATCCCCGTGCTGGACGCCCAGCAGCGGCCGATTGGCGTGCTGCGCTCCCTGCATGTGCTCAAGCGCAGCACCGAGCGTTATTTCATGGACATCTTCGACAAGCGCAGCTGCGTCGAGTTGATGGACGCCAATCCGCTGGTGTTCGACGTCAGCACGCCGCTGCGCGCGATGAGCGACGCGATGGCCAACCTCGACGAACGGCTGCTCGTCGACGGCTTCATCGTCACGCGCGACGGCTGCTACCTCGGCTCGGGCCGCAGCTCCGACCTGCTCAAGGCCGTGTCCGACCTGCAGGTGCATTCGGCGCGCTATGCCAACCCGCTGACGCTGCTGCCTGGCAATGTGCCCATCGACAACCACCTGGACCGCCTCATCGAGGCCAGTGAAACCTTTGCCGCCGTCGTCTGGGACATCGACCACTTCAAGCCCTTCAACGACGTCTACGGCTACCGCATCGGCGACGACATCATCCGCCTGGCCGCCCGCGTGCTGACCCAGGCCGCCGACCCGCAATTGGACTTCGTCGGCCACATCGGCGGCGACGATTTCGTCATGGTGCTGGGCAGCACCGACTGGGAGGACAGGCTCACCCGCGTCTGCCAGGCCTTCGATGCCGGCGTGCGCAGCTTCTTCTCCGCCGAACACCTGACCGCTGGTGGCTACATCACGCTGAACCGGCAGAACCAGCCCAGCTTCCACCCGCTGCCCACCATCTCGGCCGGCGCGGTACTGCATCTGCCCGGCAGTTTCGACAGCGCCCACGCGCTGAGCGCCGCCCTGGCCGAACCCAAGCGCGTCGCCAAAGGGCGCGCCGGCGGCAGCCGCTTTTTTGTCGACCGCCGCACGCCGCAGCGCGCCCTGCTTGCGGCCTGACCTTTTTCCGCCACCAGCAACTTGCGCTTGCGCTCACKTCAGGGTCAGGGCCACCGGAAGGCCGCTTGAGCAGGAGGGGTGAGAAGCGCTTCCTACAATGGCGCGGTGAACCTCGACCCCACCCTGAACGCCGACCTGCACTGCCATTCCGTGATTTCGGATGGGACGCTGACGCCCGAGGCCCTGGCCGAACGAGCCAAGGCGGGCGGCGTGGCGCTGTGGTCGCTGACCGACCACGACGAGATCGGCGGCCAGACCCGCGCCATCGCCGCGGCACGGGCGAACGGCCTGGCCTACCTGACCGGCACCGAGATCTCGGTCAGCTTCGCCGGCCGCGTCGTGCACATCGTCGGCCTGGGCTTCGACCATGAGGCGCCCGAGATCATCGAGGGGTTGCGCGCCACCCGCGGCGGCCGCGAACCGCGCGCCCGGGAAATGGCTGCCGGCCTGGCCGAGGTGGGCATCCACGGCGCCTTCGAGGGCGCGCTGAAGTACGTCGGCAACCCTGACCTGATCTCGCGCACCCATTTCGCGCGCTTCCTCGTCGAGGCCGGCCATTGCAGCGACATTCCCGAGGTCTTCCGCCGCTTCCTGACCGAGGGCAAGCCCGGTTTCGTGCCGCACAAGTGGGCGGCGCTGAAAGACGCAGTAGGCTGGATCACCCGCGCCGGCGGCGTCGCCGTCATCGCCCATCCGGGCCGCTATGGTTTCACGCCGACGGAAGAGTACGCACTGATCACCGAGTTCATGGCCCACGGCGGGCTCGGCATCGAGGTCGTCACTGGCAGCCACACCGCGGCGGAGTTCGTGCAGTACGCCGATACGGCCGTCGAGTTCGGCCTGCTGGCCTCGCGCGGCTCGGACTTTCACTGCCCCGAAGAAAGCCGTATCGACCTGGGCACGCTGCCGCCGCTACCGAGCCGGCTGACACCGGTGTGGGCTGAACTGGCTGGTCGGATTCATCACTGATGGCACAGCTCTTCGAAGTCCACCCCGACAACCCCCAGCCGCGCTTCCTGCGCCAATGCGCGCAGATGCTGCAGGCGGGCGGCATCGGTGCCGTGCCGACCGACTCCAGCTATGCCTTTGTCTGCCACCTCAACGACAAGGGTGCAGCCGAAGCCCTGCGCCGCGTGCGCGGCGTGGATGACAAGCACCACCTGACGCTGCTGTGCCGCGACCTGTCGGAGCTGGCCACCTACGCGATGGTGGACAACCGCCAGTACCGGCTCCTCAAGCTCGCCACGCCCGGCGCCTACACCTTCATCCTGCCGGCCACCAAGGAAGTGCCGCGCCGGCTCTCCCACCCGAGCCGGCGCACCATCGGCCTGCGGGTGCCAGAGCACAAGGTCCTCCAGGAGCTGCTGGCCCTGTTCGGCGAACCGCTGCTGTCGACGACGCTGATTCCGCCCGGCGAGACCGAGCCGATGAATGACGCCGCTGACGTCTGCGCCCGGCTGGACCGCCAGCTCCAGTTCGTGCTGGACGCCGGCGCCTGCCCGGCCCAGCCGACCACGGTGCTGGACCTGAGCCAGGGCGACGAGCCCGTGCTGGTGCGCCAGGGGCGCGGCGAGTTGGGCCGGCTGGGCCTGCAACTGGACTGATGCCGCTGCGCGGGATTTCCCCGCAGTTCATCCGCCGCGCCTGCATTTCATCCGGCGGCTCTCGCGCTTGATCGCAGCGGCCTGGAAGGGCGCGGGCTCATTGCCGAAACTGACTCCATCGAACAAGCAATCACGCGGTTCGAAACCCACCGAACGGAGTCCATCATGAGCCTGCAAACTGCCTTCACCGCCGCCGTCCTTGCCTTCTCCGCCATTGCCGCCCAGGCCGCCCCGCAGCCCACCGTCAAGCTGGAACGCGTTGTCGTCACCGGCAAGGCCGTCCGCGCTGAAACTCAAGTGATCGCCCAGCTGCCGCGCGTCGTCGTGACCGGCCACGCCCAGCGTGAAGTGGCTCAACTGCCTCGCGTCGTGATCGTCGGCTACAGCGAAGCCACGCTGGCCCGCCAGACCCTGGCTGCCGCCAAGACCACCGCAAAGCGCGGCTGAGCCGGGCGCCGTCTGAACATGCGAATGACGTCTTTTTCCACCACCGTCGAGCCGAGTCGCCAGTACTGCTGAGCCAGTACTGSCGACTCGGCTCGGCCTATTCCAGGATCTCCTTCAGCCGTGCCCGGTCAAAGCCGATGACGCGCTGGCCGCGCACGACCAGGGTCGGCGTGCCGACGGCGCCCAGGGCCTGGTAGTCGCTCAGGCACTGGGCATCGCGCTCGATGAAGCACTCGCTGAAGGRCACGCCCTCCTGAGTCATCCAGCGCCGCGCCGCCAGGCAATAGGGGCAGGTCTCGGACGAGATCATGCGGATATCGCCCGGCCTGGCGCGCTGCTTCAGCAGTTCGCCGTCCTGCGCTGCAACATGCCCGCGCCAGGCCCAGGAGGCCAGCGCGGTCAGCGCAACGACGACGAGCAGCGAAAGCGGGGGCCACTTCATGGCCCCATGCTAGACCGGCTCAATAAACCTCGGGAACGATGATGTCGTCCGGCACGGGGTTGCGCAGGTAGTCCTCGCGGCGTTCGCGCGCGGGCAGATCGATGTCGGCGTGCGGTACCTCCTGGTAGGGCATCTGGCCCAGCAGGTGATGGATGCAGTTCAGCCGCGCGCGCTTCTTGTCATCCGCCGGCACGACCCACCAGGGCGATTCGGGGATGTGGGTGCGCTCCAGCATCACCTCCTTGGCCGAGGTGTAGGCCTCCCAGCGCCGGYGCGACTCCAGGTCCATGGGGCTCAACTTCCACTGCTTGAGCGGGTCGTGGATGCGGCCCAGGAAGCGCACGCGCTGCTCGTCGTCGCTGATCGAGAACCAGTACTTGATCAGCTGGATGCCCGAGCGCTGCAGCATGCGCTCGAACTCGGGCGCCGAGCGGAAGAACTCCTCGTACTGCTCGTCGGTGCAGAAGCCCATCACGCGCTCGACACCGGCGCGGTTGTACCAACTGCGGTCGAACAGCACGATCTCGCCGGCCGCCGGCAGGTGCGACACATAGCGCTGGAAGTACCACTGCGTGCGCTCGCGGTCGTTGGGCGCCGGCAGCGCGGCCACTCGGCACACGCGCGGGTTCAGCCGCTGCGTGATGCGCTTGATGACGCCCCCCTTGCCCGCCGCGTCGCGGCCTTCGAACAGGATGACGACCTTGTGGCCCGTGTGCTGCACCCAGTCCTGCAGCTTGACCAACTCGCTCTGCAGGCGGAACAGCTCCCGGAAGTAACGCCGCCGCTCGATGGCTTCACCGGCCGGCGCGTCGCTGGCCATCACACCGTGTTCTCGGTCCTCGAGCTCAAGCTCCAGTTCCTCGTCGAAATCGTCCTGCAGGTCGCGGTGAATGCGCTTCACCAGTTCGTCTTCGATGTGGCTCACGAGGGCTCCCGGCCGCAACGGCGGCTGTAGGCCGCGAGCCTAGGCGGGCGATATGGCGCGACTGTGACAAGGAGCTTGACGACATCGTTTACACACGTAATCATTCGCCATCGTTTACGCTCGTAATCAATGACCAGGCCACCCACCCCCATCAGCGACGCCGAAGCCCAGGTCATGCGCCTGCTTTGGCAGCGCGCTCCCCAGGCCGCCGACGAGATCGCCGCGGTGCTCGGGCCCCGGCAAGGCTGGCAGCTTGCCACCGTGAAGACGCTGCTGAACCGGCTGCTGAGCAAGGGCGCCGTGACGGCCGAACGCGACGGCCGGCGCTTTCTGTACGCGCCTGCCGTACCCGAGGACGCCTGGGTGGCCGACACCGGCCTGTCGCTGATCGACCGGCTGTTCGGCGGGCGCCTGGCGCCGCTGGTGGCGCAGTTCGCGTCGGAACGCAAGCTGAACGCGGACGACATCGCGGCGCTGAAGGCGCTGCTGAAGGAGCAGGGGCATGAGTGAGCGGCTGCTGGTGGTGTTGCTGCAGCAGGCTCTGTTGCTGAGCGTAGGCGTCATGCTGATCGCCGCGCTGCGGCCGCTGCTGCTGAGGCGCCTGGGCGCAGGCAGCGCCTACGCGGCCTGGCTGCTGGTGCCGGCGCTGTTGCTGACGCTGCTGCTGCCCCGGCCGGCTCAGGAGCCGCTGCGCGTGGTGCTGCAGGCCACGGGCAGCGCCCAGACGCTGGCCGCGCCTGCGCTGCCAGCGCCGCCGCCGGATCACGCGGCAGCCTGGTTGGCGCTGTGGCTGGGCGGCGCATCGCTTTTCGCCGCGACCCAGTTCTGGCGGCAATGGCGGCTGACGCGCCTGGGCCAACAACTGCCGGCCGGCAGCAGCCCCGCCCTCGTCGGCTTGCTGCGGCCGCGCGTCGCGCTGCCCGTCGATTTCGAACAGCGCTTCTCGCCTGCCGAGCGCGAGCTGATCCTGGCCCACGAGCAGGTGCATCGCGACCGACTGGACAACCTCTGGAACCTGCTCGCCTGCGCGCTGACGGCGCTGCACTGGTGGAACCCGCTGGCCTGGTGGGCCGCGCGCCGTATGCAGGCGGACCAGGAACTGGCCTGCGATGCCGCCGTGCTGGCGGCCCGGCCCGGCGCGCTGGCCGACTACACGCGAGCCCTGCTCGCCGCCCACGATCTCACGCCCCACGGCGCGCCGCTGGCCAGCCGCTGGGGCAGCTCCCACCCTCTCGTCGAAAGGATCGCGATGCTGCACCGCCCCCTACCCCTGAACCGCCGCCGCGCGCTGCTGCTCGCAGCCGGCGTGGCCGCCGTCTCCACTCTGGCCTATGCGGCGGAAAGCCCACCTCTCGCAGCCGGCGCCGGCTTCATCGAGCTGCAGCTGAAGGTGGAGCGCAGCCAGGGTGGCGACAAGTCGACCGTCGAGGCACGCGTCATCGGCCGCGACGGCGAGCGTGTGATGCTGCGGCTCGAAGCCATGGCCGGCGACGAGCCAGGTTGGGTGAAGGAGCCGCTATCGATCACGCTGTGGCCGAAGAAGGCCGGCGACTCGGCGCTCATCAAGACGCACATCAGCCACGGCGAGCCGGGCGTGGAACTCGGCCACCCCAGCGTGATGTCGGCCTGGGGTCAGAAGGCCCGCATCGAGATGACCCGCGCCGGCTCGGACGAAAAGTTCGCACTGGAGCTGACCCCCACGGCCTTGCCCGCCAACTTCCAGCCGCCGAAAAACACATTCTGAGCGAGGAGGCCGCTACAGTGCCGCCTCCCCGAATCCGCCTCCCCGAATCCGCCCCCCTGCAATGAGCCTCGCCGACCTCCGCGCGGCGCTGAACGC
>NZ_JBFUMO010000144.1:0-11664 GCF_054049355.1 Roseateles sp. P5_E11
CAGCTGCTGCGCGAGAACTTCATCTCGCCGCGCCGCGTGCGCGAGTGGCGCGACGTCTACTCGCAGCTCCACACCGTCATTGCCGAGCACGGCTGGCGGCTGAACCAGAGCCCCGCCACCTACGAGCAGCTGCACCTGTCCATGCTGGCCGGGCTGCTCGGCAACATCGGCCAGAAAAGCGACGACGAGGACTGGTATCTCGGCGCGCGCGGCATCAAGTTCTACCGCCACCCTGGCGCCCACCTGAGCAAGAAGCCGGGCCGCTGGATCGTGGCCGCCGAGCTGGTCGACACCTCGCGCCTGTACGGCCGCGGCATCRCCAACATCGAGCCACAGTGGCTGCCGCCCATCGCTGGCCACCTGATCAAGACCCAGCTGCTGGAGCCGCACTGGGAAAAGAAGGCCGCCGAGGTCGTGGCGCTGGAGCGGGCGACGCTGTACGGCATCGTGCTGTACAGCAACAAGCGCGTGAACTTTGGCCGTGTGGACCCCAAGGCCGCGCGGGAAATCTTCATCCGCGAGGGCCTTGTCAACGACGACCTGCCGGATGAGCTGGTGCGGCAACTGCCCTTCCTGGCCCACAACCGCCGCCAGATCGCCAAGGTCGAAGCGCTGGAGCACAAGTCACGCCGCCAGGACGTGCTGGTGGACGACGAGCTGATCTACGCCTTCTACGATGACAAGCTGCCGGCGAACGTGTTCTCCGGCGCGACGCTGCTGAAGTGGTGGCGCGAGGCCAGCAAGAGCGACGACAAGCTGCTGCAGCTCAGCCAGGACGAGCTGATGCGCCACGAGGCCGCAGGCGTCACGAGCGAGGCCTTCCCCAAGGTCATCCGCCTGGGCGGCGTGGACTGCGCGGCGACCTATCTGCACCAGCCCGGCGACGCCCGCGACGGCCTGACGGTGACCSTGCCCATCTTTGCGCTCAACCAGGTCAGCGAGGAACGCGCCGAATGGCTGGTGCCGGGCATGCTGGCGCAAAAGGTGACGGCGCTGCTGAAGAGCCTGCACCAGAAACCGCGGGCGCGGCTGACGCCGCTGCCGGATTTCGTCGCCGAGTTCATCGAGCTGCAGCCGTTCTGCCAGGGTGGACTGGTGGACACGCTGCTCAGGGCCGTGAAGGACCGCAGCCAGATCGCCGTGCAGCGCAACGACTTCAAGCTGGAGCAATTGGCACCCCACCTGTTCATGAACTTCCGCGTCGTCGACGAGCATGGCCGCCAGCTCGGTCAGGGCCGCCAACTGGCGGCGCTAAAGGCGGAGCTGGGCGGGCAGGCGAGGTCGGCCTTCCAGGCGCTGGCGGCATTGAAGCTACCCGCCGCGGAACCTGCTCCGAAGCCGCAACCCGAACGCGGCATCCGCGCCGAGATCGTCAAGCCCGCGGCACCCGTGCGCGATGCCGCTCAGGCCTATACGGACTGGACTTTCGGCGAGCTGCCCGAGCTGCTTGAAGTCCGCAAGGGTGGCCAGACGCTGATTGGCTTCCCGGCGCTGATCGACAAGGGCGCCCACGTCGAGATCGAGGTCTTCGACGAACCCGAGGTCGCTGCCGCGAAGCACCGCGCCGGCCTGCGCCGGCTGATCGCACTGCAGCTCAAGGAACCTTTGAAGTTCCTGGAAAAGAACATTCCCGACCTGCAACGCATGTCCGTGCTCTACATGGGCCTGGGTACGGCCGAGGACCTGCGTGACCAGATCATCGGCGTGGCCCTGGACCGCGCCTTCCTGGCCGACCCTCTGCCGACCGATCCGATCAGCTTCAAGAAGCGCATTGAAGAAGGCCGCAGCCGCCTGAATCTCATTGCGCAGGAAGTGGCCCGCGCTGCGCATGCCGTGCTGCAGGAGCTGGCCAATGCGAGTCGCAAACTGAAAGACTCTCGGCCAGCCAAGGATGTCGGCGATGACATCACTGCGCAGTTGCAGCGCCTGGTGCCCAAGCGCTTTGCGCTGGACACGCCCTGGGCCCAGCTGCAGCACCTGCCGCGCTACCTGAAGGCCATCACCGCGCGCTTGGACAAGCTGCGCGCCGACCCGGACCGCGACGCCAAACTGATGAGCGAGGTCAAGCCGCTGGAGCAGCGCTACACGCGCCGCATGGCAGAGCTGAAGGGTGTTCGCGACGCGAGGCTCGACGACTTCCGCTGGCAACTGGAGGAACTGCGGGTCAGCCTGTTCGCGCAGGAACTGCGCACGCCGCAGCCCGTCAGCGTGAAGAGGCTGGACAAGGTTTGGTCTCAGCTGACAGGCTGAGATCGAACCTTGCGGCGCAGACTCACTTGCCGCAGGCAAGTTATGTCRCAGCCACAAAGTCTGGAGTCAGCTCACAGCCTGAAGCCGGATTGCGGCGACGGCCTACGCATCAGGCGCAATGCCGGTGTAAAACGGACACGATCCGGGCCAAGATGTGAGCTGATGCACGCAAGACCTGGACTGCCAGGGAATTCCGTCGCATTTCGACGCTTGCCTGCAAGCTGGACCCTCCTGGCCTGGAGTCCAATGCAGGAACACCATCTGTTACACCCCGCCCACGTCTGCCGTGCCTGATTCCAGTTCCAGCCCCGCCGCCCCACCGCCGAAGAGCTTTGGCCGCTTTGAGCTGCGCGCGTTGCTGTCCAAGAGCGCCCGCAGCCTGATCTGGGGCGTCTTCGACCCCCGCCATGGCCAGGAGCTGATGCTCTGCATGCCGCGTGACAAGCCCAACAGCGCGGCCGCGCTGGAGCATTGGCTGCGCATGGCCCAAGGTGCCGAGCGGGTGCAGCACCCCAACCTGGCACGTCCGTTCGAGATCGGCCAGATCGAGAACTGGCCTTATGTGGCCTACGACCGCGCCCTGGGCGAGACGCTGGACGAGCGCCTGGCGCGCCAGAACGCGCCCCTGCCCATCGACGCGGCCGGCTGGATTGCCCAGTTGCTCGAAGGCCTGGCCTTCGCCCATGAGGCCGGCCACGCCCACCGCGACATCCAGACCGCCAGCCTCGTCATCGACGCCGGCGACAAGGTGCGCCTCATTGGCCTGGAAGTCGCGCAGGAGGTCTTCCCGGCCACGGTGGATTTCAACGCCGTGACGCGCCGTGCGGTGCGCGAGTCGGCCGAGGAGGACGTGCTCTGTGTCGGTCTGCTGCTCAACCGCATCCTCAGCGGCAAGCCCGTGCTGGAGGAGAACGACCTGCAGCACGTCGTGCAGCAGATGCAGCCCCTCGGGCGTGAAATGGTGCGCCTGGGCTGGGAGACGCCTCACCCCATCGCCGACCCGCTGCGCGCCATCTGCAACCGGGCGACCGAGCGCCAGCTGCGCCAGCGCTACCACCTTGCGCGCAGCTTCTGGCGTGCACTGGACGGCTGGCGCACGTCGGCGGCGCACGACAGCGGCGGCCCCGTCGCATTGCTGATGGACAAGCTGCAGCGCATCGGCCACCTGCCGACGACGATGACCGGCTTGCACCGCTTCACGGGCGGTTCAGGCCTGGAGTCTCAGCATGCCAGTGCGCTGTCCGAATTCGTGCTGAAGGACATGGCCCTGAGCCTGGAGCTGGTGCGCCGCGTGAACAACGCGCTCAGGCAGAGCGGCCACCACGGCGAAACGGTGCTGAACATGCAGCGCGCCATCCAGATGCTGGGCCTGGACGGCGTGCAGCTCGCGGCCAACGCGCTCAAGCCCTGGCCGGGGCCGCTGGCGCCGATGGCTGCCGAGATGCTGCGCCAGCTGATGGCTCGCGTCACCAAGGCTGCCCAGGTCGCGCAGGCGCTGCGCCCGGCGGGCTATGACGGCGAGGTCGTGCACCTGATCACGGTCATGCAGAACCTGGGCCGCCTGCTGCTGCAATACCACTTCCCGGATGACGCCCAGCAGATCCGCCAGCTGATGGTGCCGCCCGAGCCCACCGAAGAGCAGCCCAACCCGCCCGCGATGAGCGAGCAGGCGGCGGCCTACGCCGTGCTGGGCTGCGACCTGGACGCCATGGGCGCCGCGGTGGCGCGGCACTGGGGCCTGGGTGACGAGTTGCTGCAGATGATCCGCCGCCAGCCGCTGGACGGCGCCGTGCATCCGGCGCGCAGCGATGCCGATGCCATCCGCCTGACCTGCAGCTTTGCCAACGAACTGATCGACGCCCTCGGCCTGCCCGAGGCGCGCCGCCGCCCGGCGCTGGAAGCCGCGACGCGGCGCTATGCCAAGGCGCTGGGTGTCGGCCTGCGCGAGGTCATGGAAGCCTTGAACCCGGGCGCGCACAAGCCGCCTGCGACCRCGCCGGCCGACGATGGCGCGCCGTCGTCCTCGCTGCGCGAACGTCTGTCCGCCCGCGGCGGCTCCTGAGCTGGATTCATGGCCGACGACGACCTGCCCCCCCAACTCGGTCGCTTCCGTCTGCTGCAGCGCCTGGGCGAGGGCGCGCAGGCCACGGTCTGGCTGGCCCACGACCCGTTGCTGGACCGCGAGGTCGCCGTCAAGCTGCTGAAGGCCCAGTTTGCCGATTCCAGCGAGCCCGGCACCCTCGACGAGTGGCTGCACGAGGCCCGCGCCGTCAGCCGGCTGACCCACCCGAACATCGTGCCGGTCTTCGAGGCCGACGCCCAGGGTGGGCGTTCCTATCTCGTCTTCGAATACGTGTCCGGCGGCACGCTCAGCCAGCGCCTGCGCGCCGGCCCCCGCCCGACGGCGGCCGAGGCCGTCACCCTCATGCTGGGCATCCTGGACGGCCTCACCGCAGCGCACGCCGCCGGCCTCGTGCACCGCGACCTCAAGCCCAGCAACATCCTGCTCGACGCTCGCGGGCGGCCGCGCGTGATGGACTTCGGCATCGCGGCGCGGGTTTCGACCGACACCAACGCACCATCACGCATCGTCGGTACGCCGGGCTATATCTCACCCGAGGCCGCGCGCGGTGCGCCGCCGCATCCGCAGATGGACGTGTTCGCTGCGGCCATCATGCTGGCCGAGATGCTGAGCGGCCAGCGCCTCAACCACGACCCCGATCCCTGGCGCACCATCCAGCGCGTGCAGACCACCGACCTCATGCTGCCCTCGGGCCTGGACAGCAGCGTGGATGACGCCTTGCGCGCCATCGTTCAGCGCGGCCTGGCGCGCGAGCCATCGGCGCGCTGGCCGAGTGCGGCCCTGCTGCGCGACGCACTGGCCGCCTGGCTGCGCCCTGTCGCCGAGCCCGACGCCGAGGCCCAGGACGCGCCGGTGCTGGACTTTCTGCTGCGCCGCATGCGCCACAAGAGCGATTTCCCGGCGCTGTCCGACGCCATTCAACGCATCCAGCGCCTGACRCAGTCCGAGAACGAAAGCCTGGCCAGCCTGTCCAACGAGATCCTGAAGGACGTGGCGCTGACGCAGAAGCTGCTGCGCCTGGTCAACACGGCCCAGTACCGGCACGCCGGTGGTGGCGGCATCAGCACGGTGTCGCGCGCGGTGGCCCTGATCGGCTTTGCCGGCATCCGCAACCTGGCGCTGAGCCTGGTGCTGCTGGAGCGCATGGAGAACAAGGGCCACGCCAAGCGGCTGCGCGAGGACTATCTGCGCTCGCTGATGGCGGCGTCGCTGGCGCGCGAACTCTGCCCCAACCCGCGTGAGGCCGAGGAGGCCTTTCTCGGCGCGATGTTCCATCACCTCGGCCGCTCGCTGACCGAGTTCTATTTCCCCGAGGAGGCCGACGCCGTGCGCCGCCTCGTCAGCCCGACTGAGGACGGCCAGCCCGCCATCAGCGAGGCCGCCGCGTCGGCTCAGGTGCTGGGCATGAGCTACGAGGCCCTGGGCCTGGGTGTGGCCCGGCAATGGGGCCTGCCCGACAGCCTGCAGCGCGCCATGCGCCGCCCGGTGGGCGAGGCGCCGCAGCGCCTGCTGGAAGACGGTACCGAGCGCCAGCGCTGRCTGGCCCGCGCCAGCAACGACATGGCCGACCTGATCCTGAACACGCCGCCCGAGCAGGCGCACGCCAAGCTGCGTGCCATGGCCCAGCGCCACTCGCGTGCGCTGGGGCTTAGCGCCGAGACCTTCGAGAAGGCCGCCGACACCGCGCGCCAGCATCTCGCGCAGATGACCGAGGCGCTGGAGCTGCACCTGCCCAAGGATTCGCGTGCGCAGCGCCTGCTGGCGCCGCTGACACCGTCAGCGCATGACTCGCTGACCGCGCACGAACTCGCGCCCACCCAGGTGCTGGAGCGCACCCAGGACCAGCGCGCGGTTTCGCCCGCCGATCAGGCCACGCAGTTGTTGGCCGCCGGCGTGCAGGACATCACCGACGCCATGGTCGAGCAGTTCCAGCTCAATGCCGTGCTGCGCATGATCCTGGAGACCATCTATCGCGCGCTGGGCTTCCGACGTGTCCTGTTCTGCCTGCGCGATGCGCGCGGCCAGGCCCTCACCGGGCGGCTCGGTGTGGGCGCCGATGTGGAGCGCCTTGCGCCGCTGCTGCGCATCGACCTGACGGCYCAGCCGCTGGACCTGTTCGCCGCCGTCTGCCTGAAGGGCGCCGACACGCTGATCCAGGATGCGCGTGCCGCCAACATCGCCCCGCGGCTGCCGAGCTGGTTCCGTGGCGAACTGCAGGCGCAGAGCTTCCTGCTGCTGCCGCTCATGCTGAAGGGTTCGCCCCTGGGGCTCATCTACGCCGACCACGCTCTGGCCGGCGCCGTGCAACTGGGCGAGAAGGAACTCTCCCTGCTGCGCACCCTGCGCAACCAGGCCGTGATGGCCTTCCGCCAAGCCACTGGCTGAGGCGCGTGCGGCCCTAACGCCGCTGTAGGGCAAATCCCACACCGCTTGAGGCCCCACGCTGACCGGTGCCGCACCGGCCCTCCGACTGGGGCCAGGCCCTCCGTCGCGAATACTCGTTAGGCATCCTGAGAGAACCCGAACCGGCGGGTGGCGATGCTCGAACGCCGGGTATGTCAAACAACAGGAGTTCGTATGAATCACCATTCGATGAATGGCCGAGGGGCCGCGTTGGCGGTGCTTGCCGCTGCTGCCCTGGCCGCATGTGCCACGACGGGCGACGCCCCGAAGGAGCAGATGGCGGTGGCCAATTCCGCTGTCGACCAGGCCAGCGGCAATGCCGCCGAAGCACCCGCGGAGCTGTCCACGGCCCGCGACAAGTTGGCCCGTGCCAACGTCGCCATGGCCCGCAAGGACTATGTGGCGGCCCGCCATCTGGCCGATGAAGCCGCGGCCGATGCGGCCCTGGCCCAGGCGACTGCCCGCACCGCCCGCTCCAGCCGCGCGCTGGCAGAGGTGCGCGAAAGCATCCAGCAGTTGCGGGCGCAGCTGAACCGTTCCTGATTCATTGAAAGGATTGCCATGACTTCCCCTACCCGATTTGTTTCGACACTGACCGCCCTGGCCGCTGCAACCGCCCTGTTCGCGGGCTGTGCCAGCGCCCCCACCGTCACGCCCGCCCTGCAACAGGCTCGCTCCAATGTGCGCAGCGCCGAGGCTGACCCGGCCGTGCTGAAGTACGCCTCGCTGGACGCCAAGAAGGCCGCTGATTCGCTGCGCCGAGCCGAAGAGCTGAGTGCCAAGCGCGAGTCGCCCGCTGACATCGACTCCGCGGCCTATGTCGCATCGACCCAGGCGCGCACGGCGATGGCCATCGGCCGCGCTGCCACGGAAGAAGAGGCCATCAAGTCCGCCGAGGCCGACCGCGAACGCGCCCGCGCCGACGCCAATGCCAACCGCGCCAACGTTGCCCAGAACCAGGCCGCCAACGCTCAGATCGCAGCCGCCAATGCCAATGCCGACGCCAACGCCGCTCGCCAGCAGGCGGCCGCCGCCAACGTGGACGCCGCCCAGGCCCAGGCCCAGGCTGCCGCACTCGCGCAGGAGCTGGCCGATCTGCAGGCCCGCCAGACCGACCGCGGCATGCTGGTCACGCTGGGCGACGTGCTGTTCGAATTCGGTCGCGCCGAGATCAAGCCTGCCGCGCAGACGTCCATCGCCAAGCTGGCCCACTACCTGACCCAGCATCCCGACCGCCGCGTGCTGATCGAGGGCTTCACCGACAGCGTCGGCAGCGACTCGGCCAACCTGACGCTGTCGCAGCGCCGCTCGCAGGCCGTGGCCGAAGCGCTGCGCGCCCAGGGTGTCGACCCGACCCGTGTCGCGACCCGCGGCTATGGCGAGGCCTACCCGGTGGCCAGCAACTCAAGCACGTCCGACCGCGCAATGAACCGCCGCGTCGAGGTTTACATCTCTAACGATAACCAGCCGGTCCGCGCGCGTGGCTGATCGCCACATTGCGCCACATCGCTGTCATCACGCATCACAGGAGATTGAGATGACCCAGTACCACAGCTCACGATGTCGCCTGGCCACCGCCTGGCTGGCCGCCGGCCTCATGGCCATTGGCGGCATCGCCCAGGCAGCGCCCCGGGCCAAGAACGTCGACCCTCAGCGCCTGCAGTACGAGCGCGAACGGGCCAACTGCATGACCGGCCAGACCAACCAGCCGCGTGACGTCTGCCTGCGCGAGGCCGGCGCGGCCTATGCCCAGGCGCGCCAGGGCAAGCTGATCTCGCCAGGCGACCGTCCTGAGCAGTGGGCGGCGAATGCGCTCAAACGCTGCCAGGCTCAGCCCACCATGGAAGATCGCGAGATGTGCGAACGCCGCGTGCGCGAAGGCCAGGTTGTGGGCAGCGTGGAGGCCGGCGGCCAGATGACGACGCTGACCGTGCGGACCGTCGAAACCCCAAAAAATCCGGGTTGATCGCCGGGTTGATCGGAACGCAATGAAGACTGGGGGAGGGTGACGAGCCTTACCCCCGGCACTGGTTGCAACGCTTAGGGCTGCTTGGTTCCCCACCTGACCCGGTTGGGCGCGCTTCCATGCGGGGAGGCCCGTCGAGCGAGATTCTAACCGGGGAGAAATTGCCGGTTGATCGAAAGGTCCATCGCGAGGGTCAGCAGGGCCAGTGCGGTGAGATAGCCCAACAGATGCAGGCGCGCCTGGCTCATGGCCCAGTGGCCGCAGATCATGTAGCCCACGAGCGCGATGAGCTTCGCGCCCAGCCACCAGTCGCGGATGGGGTGGTAGCCGATGGAACCCCACAGGCTCAGGCCCGTGACGACGAGGCAGGCATTCACGCCGAAGACGAGCACCAGCAGGCGGGCGTCCTTGGCAAAACCCTGCAGCTGTGGGCTGCCGAACTGGACCAGCAGGCCGCGCACGAAGAACAGGCCCACGCTGCACCAAGCCAGCAGCACATGCCACTGGATCATCTGCGTGTAATACCAACTCATGGAGCCCCTCGCCCGGTCTCGCCGCGCTGAACGCGGGCGACCCCGGTCGGTCCCCCGAGGGGACGGCGATGCTTGCGGCATCGAGCCGCAAGCACATCGCCATGGCGGGCCGGCTCGGGAGCGGCCCAGCGCTCGGCCCGTGGAGCGTCACACCACATATCAGCGCAGGTGTAGGTCGTCTTCGCTGAAGCGGATGTCCAGCGGCTCGATCAGCAGTTGCTTCTCGCCCGCTTCCACCGTGCCGGCCACCCAGGCCTCAATGCCGCAGTCGCGCGCCACCTGCGCAGTGCGCTCGGCGTCCTCGGCCTTGACGAAGATGGCAAAGCCCGCGCCCATGTTCAGCGTCGAATAGGCCTCGCGGTCGTCCTGGCCGGCTTGCTTCTGGATGAAGTCCAGCACCGCCGTCTTGGGCGGCACGGTGTGGATGCGGTAGGTCAGCTGGCTCGGGTGGCGCAGCAGCTYGCGCCAACCGTGGCCGGTGATGTTGGCGCAGTAGTGCGGCGCGATGCCGGCCTTCCACAGCGCTTCGGTGACGGGCGAATACAGGGCCGTCGGCGCCAGCAGGGCCTCGCCGTAGCTGACGCCCGGCTCGATCTCGGTCAGATAGCCCTGGGGCAGGCGCTCGGCCAGCTTGCGCGCCAGGCTCAGGCCATTGGCATGGATGCCGCTGGAGGCCAGCAGCACGATGGCATCGCCGGCGCCCAGCTTGTCGCCGACCGACAGGCGCTCCTTGGGGTTGATGAGGCCGGTGCAGGAGGCGGCCAGGTCGATGCGGCCGTCCTCGACGATGCCGGCCAGGGCCGGCGTCTCGCCGCCACCCCAGGCGACCTGGCAGGTGTCGCAGGCGGCCTTCCAGCCGGCCACCAGGGCCTGGGCGCGCTGGGCGTCGCCGAACCAGTCGCTGCCGCCGGCGGCCCAGTAGGCCTGCACGACCAGCGGCGTGGCGCCGACGGTGATCAGGTCGTTGACGGCCATCGCGATGGTGTCCTGGGCGATGCCGGCGAAGAAGCTCTTGCCCGTCAGCTTGGCCATCTCGTCGGCCACCAGGGTCTTGGTGCCCAGGCATTCGACGATGGAGGCCAAATAGAAGGGCCCCACGTCGACGACATAGGCCGACTCGCCACGCGAGGCCTTGACCTCGGTGAAGCCATGGCCGGCCAGGTGGGAGGCCGTGGCGGCGGCGGCGCGCTGGGCTGTGATCTTCAGCGGGTCGATCAGGTCGTAGTTGACGCCGGCCTGGTCGTAGGTGAGGGGTGCTGCGGGGGAGGTCATCCCGCAATTATCGACGGAGGGCCACTCATAGAATGACCGTCATGAGTTATCAGGTCCTGGCCCGCAAATACCGTCCGCAGAGTTTCGAGCAGCTCGTCGGGCAGGAGCACGTCGTGCAGGCCCTCGCCAATGCCTTGACGCAGGGGCGCCTGCACCACGCCTATCTGTTCACCGGCACCCGCGGCGTCGGCAAGACGACGGTGTCGCGCATCCTCGCCAAGAGCCTCAATTGCACCGGGCCGGACGGCACAGGCGGCATCACGGCCCAGCCCTGCGGCGTCTGCCATGCCTGCCGGGATATCGATTCGGGTCGCTTCGTCGACTACGTCGAGCTGGACGCGGCCTCCAACCGCGGTGTCGAAGAGATCTCGCAACTGCTCGACCAGGCCGTCTACAAGCCGGTCGTCGGGCGCTTCAAGGTCTACATGATCGACGAAGTGCACATGCTCTCGAACACTGCCTTCAACGCGATGCTGAAGACGCTGGAGGAGCCGCCCGACTACTTGAAGTTCGTGCTGGCGACGACCGATCCGCAGAAGGTGCCGGTCACCGTGCTGTCGCGCTGCCTGCAGTTCAACCTGCGGCCGATGGCGGCGGCGGACGTGCAGATGCACCTGGGCAATGTGCTGGGCGCGGAGAACGTACCGGCCGAACCGGGCGCGCTGCGCCTGCTGTCGCGTGCGGCTCGCGGCTCGATGCGCGACGGGCTGTCGTTGACCGACCAGGCCATCGCTTTCGGCGCGGGGTCGCTCACTGAAGCTGGCGTGCGCCAGATGCTGGGCAGCGTCGACCGCGGCCATATCGTGGCCATCGTGGATGCGCTGGCTGCGGCGAGCGGTGAGGCCGTCGTGGCCCAGGCCGATGCGCTGCGTGGCGCGGGCCTGTCGGCCGCCGGCACGCTGGAGGACCTGGCCACGCTGCTGCAGCAGATGGCCCTGGCCCAGGCCGCGCCGATGGCGCTGGACGATGCCGACACCGAGACCGCCGAGATCCGCCGCCTGGCTGCTGCCTTGCCGGCCGACGAGATCCAGCTGATGTACAGCATGGCCCTGCATGGCYGCGCCGAGCTGCATCTGGCGCCAGACGAATATGCGGGTCTGTTGATGGTGCTGCTGCGCATGCTGGCCTTCCGGCCGGCCGRCACGAGCCCCAAGCCC
>NZ_JBFUMO010000145.1:0-11663 GCF_054049355.1 Roseateles sp. P5_E11
GTCTGCTTCTCGCCATTGATCTCGAGCAGCTGCTCGCCCCCCACACGCAGGTCGCCGTTGGGCAAAACCTCCCGAACCAGCACCGTGATCTGCGCCAGCACACGGCCGGCACGCTGCGTGCGGCCGGTGCCGTTGAAGTCGTTGCTGGCCGTGGCACCCGCGCTCTTGTTCCAGCTGGGCAGGCTGATGCCGAGGCCCACGCTGGAATCGCGGTTCGTGCCGGTATCGGCCGACGTCGTGGCCGACGTGCTTTCGTAAACCATGATCGTCAGCACTTCGCCGACCTCGAAGCGACGCCGGTCGGCGGTGAGCGACTGGAACTGCGCGTCGGAATACAAGCTGCCCCGTGCTCGCGGGCGTGGCGCCGGCCCCGCTGGCGCGACCGGGCTGGCCGATGCCGCTGCTGGCGGCGCGGCCACGCTCTCAGCCTGGGGCGCCGGGGCATCGAACTGGTCGGCACATGCCCCGGCGCAGAACAAGGCCAAGGTGGCGAAAAGGATCTTCATTCGCTCACCACCATCAAGGTTTTCGCATCGACCAGCCGCCCTTCAAGCGGCGTGGTGCGGCCGGTTGCCTGCGCTCTCGCAACTTCACCAACGCGACTGGGTGCCAACAGCTGCGCGGGCATACGAATCTCCATCGCACCCTGCGCCAGAACGGCGGTGACGCGGTCGCCCCGCACCAGCGCGCCGGCAGGCAGCAGAGCGGCAGCGGTCAGGATGTCCCCGGCTCGCACGGCGCTGCGCAGTCGCCCCTGCGGTTGGGCCTGCGCATCCGCGGCCTGCACGGCCATTCCCTCGGGCCAGCGCCGCGACTGCAACTCCAGATCGCCCGGCTGAAGTTCGGCTCCCGGCTCCAGATTGCGCACACCGACCCAGGCCGGCGCCGTCCAGGCCACGGACAACGGCACCTGCTGGACATAGGAACGCCCCTGGCCGACCTGCACACGCACGGGCCAGGTCAAGGCCCCGCTGCGCGGCACCTGCCCCTTGGGCCAGTCCATGGCGCTCAACGAAGCGTCGGCCGGCAAGGGTTGGCCCACCGAGGCGCGGCAGCGCATGTCGGCAGCCAGGCCGCGGGCTTGGGCAAACCGCTGCAGGCCTGCCTCGGCCACATCGCACAAGGGATTGGCCTGAGCGCAAGCGGCAAGGGTCATGCCGCAGATCGCAAGGACGACGGCGCGGTTCATTTGCGCAGGTTGTTGGTCATGCCGGCGATCTCATCGGCCGCCTGCATGACCTTGACGTTCATTTCGTAGGCGCGTTGGGCCACCATCAGCTGCACCATCTCTTCCACCAGCTGGACGTTGGATGCCTCCTGATAGCCCTGCTTCACGCGCCCTGCTCCGGCTTCGCCGGGAGGTGCCAACGTGGCCTCGCCTGAACCCGCACTGGCTCGCCACAGGCCCTCGCCGGTCGGCGTCAGCGCGGAGGGGCTGGCGAACACGGCCAGCTCGATGCGCCCCAAGGTCGTGATGCGGCCGGCGTCATCACGCCCCGTGACCTGGCCGTCTTCGCCAATGCTGAGGCTGCGAACGTCGGTGGGCACATGGATGTGCTGGCGCAGCACAAAGCCGTCAGACGCCGCCAGCAACCGGTCGGCGTTGATCTCAAGCCGGGCACTGCGCGTGAACGCCGGGCTGCCGTCGGGCAGTTGCACCTCAAGGAAGCCGTCACCCTGGACGGCGACGGACATCGTGTCGTCGACGCGGCGCAGCTCGCCCGCCACGAAGGAGCGCTGCACGGCGCCGATCTTGACGCCGGCCGACACCGTCGAAACCTCGGCCGACTGCTGGCCATCGAGGCCGGCGCTGACCAGGTCGCCAAAGCGCAGGTTGCTGCGCTTGAAGCCCGGTGTGCTGGCATTCGCGACGTTGTTTGCAATCGTGTCGAGCTGGGCCGTCTGGGCCTTCATCCCCGTCGCGGCGATGTAGAGGGCGTCGTTCATGTGTTCTCCCCGAAGCGACGGATCGCGGTCGCCTGCATGTCGTCGGCGGCCTGGAACAGGCGCACCATGGTTTCGGCGTGGCGGGTGGTGCTCATCAAGGTCACCATCTCCTGGCTGGGGACAACGTTGGATTGCTCCAGGTGCCCGCTGCGCACGCCAATCGCTGCAGACTCGGCTTCCCATTGGCTGTTGTCCGCGGCATAGAGCCCGTCACCCAAGGGACGCAGGGCCACATTGGCCTTGGTGCCGATGAGTCGCAGCGCGTCGAGCACCTGGCCCTGCTGCTTGAGCTGGCCCTGGGCATCGATCTCCAAGCCGGCGCGTTGGTCCGCGCGCAGACTGATCGCTCCGCGGGTGCCCATGACCTTGTGGCCTGCCAGCGTGCGCAGCAGCCCTTGCGCGTCGATCTGAAGCGCGCCTTGGCGGCTCAATGCCTGGCTGCCGTCATCGGCCTCCAGCAGCAGATAGCGCCCGTCCGGCAGGGCGACATCCAGCGCCTGGCCGGTCGCATTGAGCTTGCCTGTGCGGGCGTCCGTCTGCACTTGCAGTTCGCTCGTTGCGCTCATCAGGTCGGCGAACGGCATCTGTACCGCGACCTGGCGCTTGTAGCCTGGCGTGGAAAGATTGGCGACGTTGTGGCTGGTCAGCTTGAGCCGATCCAGGTCGTGCTGCAAACCGATGGCAGCGATTTCGATGGCATTCATGCGGAGCTTTCATTGACCGGCAGGTTGAGGCTGCCAAAGGCCTTGAGCGAGATCAGGTTGGGCACCTCGGTGACTGCCAGGATGCGCATATGCGGCAGCGCACGCTCCGTGAGGCTGCGCAGATGGCGCCGCAGGTCAGGTGCGCAGAGCAGCACGGGCAGCAAGTTGCTGCGCACCATCTGCTCGGCCAGCACGATGGCCCGCGCCAGCAACTGCTCGACAAAACGGGGATCGGTCGGCGTGGCGTCCTGCGTGCCCTGGCGCAGGCGCTGCTCCACGGTCGGGTCGAGCGTCAGCACGTGCAGGGCCTGGGCCTCGCCCATGAGCTGCTGGCAGATCGACGCCCCGAGCCGCTGGCGTACCGCTTCAGTGAGCAGTGCCGCATCCTTGGTGCCCCGGCCCGCGTCGGCCAGCGTCTCGATGATGCCCTCGACCTGCACCAGACTGACCTTTTCGCGCAGCAGCGCTTGAAAGACCTTTTGCACGTCGACGACGCCCAGCACCGTGGGCACCAGTTCTTCAACCAGCCCCGGCTGCGCCTCGCGGACGCGATTGAGCAGGCGGTCYGTCTCGGCACGCGTGACCAGGTTGGCGCAATGCTGGCGCACCGTCTCGCTCAGATGGGTGACGAAGACCGTGGGCGTATCGACCAGCGTGTAGCGCGCCGCGCGCGCCTTCTCGCGCTCACTTTCTTCGATCCACACGGCCGGCAGCCCGTAGGTCGGCTCCCGCGTCTCGATGCCCTTGAGGTGCTTGGTATCGCCGCTGGGATGGATGGCCAGCAGCTTGCCCTCATGCAACTCGCCGCGGCCATAGACCACGCCATAGATGGCCAGCTCGTAGGCGTTCGCCGCCAGGCGGGCTTCGTTGATGAAGCGCACAGCGGGCAGCAGCAGCCCGAAGTCCTGGGCGAACTGCTTGCGCAGCGCGGCGATGCGCTGCATGAAGGCCGATTCCTCGCCTTGGGCCAACGTGGAAAGCGCGCTGCCGATGCGCACCTCGACCGGATGGACCCGCGGCACCAGATCGTCGCCCTTGGGCTGTTCTTCTGTCGAGGTGTCGGCTGCTGCCTCATTGGCGTCGCGGTCGCGAAGGCCGGCCATCAGGGCCAGCAGAGCAAGGACAGCCGCCACCGTGAGCACGGGCAGCGCGGGAATGCCCGGCAGCATCAGCAGCACCATCAAGGCGCCCACCACCAGCCAGATCGCCTTCGGGAAGCTGGTGAGTTGCTTGAGCACCTCGCCGCTGAGATTGCTGTCCGAGGCCGAGCGCGTGACGATGATGCCGGTGCCGACCGAAATGACCAGCGCCGGAATCTGCGTGACGATGCCGTCGCCCACGGTCAGCAGCGTGAAGGTCTGCAGTGCCTCGCTCCAGCCCATGCCGCGCTGCATCACGCCGATGACCAGGCCGCCGACGATATTGATGAGCAGGATGATGATGCCGGCCACGGCATCGCCCTTGACGAACTTGCTGGCGCCGTCCATGGCACCGTAGAAGGCTGCCTGGCGCTCCAGCGTCTTGCGGCGCGCTTGAGCTTCGGCCTGGTCGATGAAGCCCATGTTCAGGTCGGCATCGATGCTCATCTGCTGGCCGGGCATGCTGTCCAGCGTGAAGCGCGCCGCCACCTCCGACACACGCTGCGCGCCACTGGTCACGACGACGTACTGCACGACAACGAGGATCAGGAAGACGATCAGGCCGATGACGAAGTTGCCCGCGACGACGTAGGAGCCCACCGCCCCGATCACCTGGCCGGCGCCAGCGTCCGTCAGGATCAACCGTGTCGCGGCGACGTTCAGAGACAGCCGGAACAGCGTGGCGATCAGCAGCAGCGACGGGAAGGTCGAGAACTCCACCGGCCGATGCATGTAGAAGGTCAGCATCAGCAGCGTCAGCGCGAAGCCGACATTGGCCAGGATCAGGAAGTCCAGCAGGCCCGCGGGGATGGGCGCGAACAGTATCGTGAGCACGCCCAGCACCAGCACGACGAGCAACACGTCGGAATGGCGGCCAAACGCCTGGCGCAAGCTGTTCATGCGGGCCTCATGCCGCTGCGGGCTTCACGCAGGCTGCGCAGCCACACCAGGATGCGCGCCACCGGCGGGTACCACTGCTCGGGCACATAGGCATCCTGCGGCACCTCCTTGTAGAGGGCCCGGGCCAGGCGCGGGCTGTGCACGATGGGCACGCCGGCCTTGTTGGCGGCGCGGCGGATCTGCCGCGCCAACATGCCCGCGCCCTTGGCCACGACCAGCGGCGCAGGCGTCACGCCATGCTCGTAGCGGAGCGCCACGGCCACGTGCGTGGGGTTGGTGACCACCACCTGTGCCTGCGGCACCTTCTGCACCGAGCTGGCGGCCTTCAGGAACTGCATGCGGATTTCGCGCTGGCGGTTGCGGATGCGCGGGTCACCTTCGCGGTTCTTGTGCTCGTCCTCGATCTCCCGCTTGCTCATGCGCAGGTTGCGCAGGAAGTCCCAACGCACGAACAGCAGGTCCACCAGCACGAAAACGAGCAGCACCGCGCACAACTTGGCCATCAGGCCGCCAGAGGACTCCATCACGCGAAAGAGCAGCGCCTTGCCCGGCAGCCCCAGCAGCTTCAAGGCGCCCGGCATCAATGCATGGAGCGCCAGATAGGCCGTACCCATCAGCGCTGCCAGCTTGAACGTGCTCTTGAAAGCCTCATAGATCACGCGCATCGAGAACAGCTTCTGGAAGCCCTGCGCCGGGTTCAGCCGCGTGAAGTCCGGCGTGATCGGCGACGACGAGAACACCAGCCCGCCGCTTTGAAGCAGCCCGGCCATCAGTGCAACAACCACCACGGCGAACAGCAACGGCGCCAGCACGAGCATGGCTTCGTGCAGCTCTTTCCCGATCAACTGCGAAGCAGCGGCGGGATCGTCCATCAGACTGGGTGCCGACGCCAACCCGCGCGCCAGCAGACCCGCCAGCCCTTTGACGGCCGGCGCCAGCATGGCGTAGCAGGCCAGCATCGCCGTCACCAGCACCGCAAAGCTCGCTGCGTCCTGGCTGCGCGCCACCTGGCCGCGCTTGCGCGCCTCGTCGAGCTTGTGGGGCGTCGCCTGCTCATTGCGGTCGAGGTCCTGCTCTCGGCTCATTGATGCACCCTTCGGCCTGCGGCCTGTCCCGCCAGGCGGGAGCGAGCTTGCTTGGGACGGCCCGGCGCGGCGCTCATGGTTGCACCACTTGCCAGAAGTCGAACACGCCGGCGTAGAGCTTCCTGAGCGCAGGCGCCATACCAGGCGCCGCAATGGCAAGAGTCGACAGACCCACCAGAGCTTTCACCGGCATGCCGATGAACAGCACATTCATCTGCGGCAGCACCCGCGAAACGAAGTCCAGCACCAGCTCGATCAGCAGCAGCATGAACATCGCAGGCGCGACCAGGACAACCGTCATGCTGAACATCGCACCCATGGCGCGCGCCAGGGCCGAGGCATCGGGCAAGCGCCAAAGCGCGCCGGGCGGCACCCATTGCGCCACCTGCGCGATGCCACGCAGCAGCGCATGGTGCCCGTCGACACCGAAGAACACGCTCATGCCGACCAGGGTCAGCGCAACGCCCATCACGGGCACATTGGCGCGCGTCACGGGGTCCAGCACCGTCGCCATGCCAAAGCCCATCTGCAGGTCCAGCAGGCGCCCCGCCATGGCGAGTGCGGCAAAGGCGGCATGCAAGGACAGGCCAAGGAGCGCGCCCAAGGCGGCTTCACTCAGCAACAACAGGAATAGCCCGCCCAACCCCGCCGGCACCGCAGTGCGCAAGCCGAGTGCGGCACATAAGCTGCCAGACAGCGCGAGCGTGAACAGCACCCAGAAGATGGGCGGCGCTTTGACGGCCTGAGCCAGCGGGCTCAGGGTCAACAGGGCGCCGAGCCGCGCCCACAACAGGAGCACGGCCACCGCCCAAGCGGGGTCGATCCAGGGCATTGCCGTTACACCAGTCGGGGAATCGCGCGGATCAGGGCGCTGCTGTAGGCCACCAACTGGCCCAGCATCCACGGTCCCGCCAGCACCAGCACCGCCACGCTGGCCAGCAGCTTGGGGATGAAGGTGAGCGACATCTCCTGGATCTGCGTGACCACCTGGAAGATGCTCACGCCCAAACCCACGATCAAGACGGTCAACAGCAGCGGCGCGGAGACCATCACGGCCTTCCACATCAGCTGCGCAAATAGCTGCAGCGAAACATCTGGCGTCACAGCGCCACCCTCCCCAAAGCGTGCCCCGCTTGTTTTTCGTACGTCGGCGGTTTTGTTTTGCCGATCTTGCGAGGCGCGATTGTTCCGGCGAATCCGCGTTCGATTTAGCGGTTAGGGCCCCGTGCTTCAGGGGGGCGGGCACCTAGGCAGGGGGTGGGTATGCCGCGGGTTCACACCATGTAAACGGTTACGCGAACGCAGCGCCTGCGAGGAGGGGTTGCGCGTGCATGCCAGCAGCTGCGCCGACGCTCTGAGCGACTCGAATTTCCAGCCGAAGCTGTCAGCCCTTAGCGGGTGTCAGTGTGGCTTGCCGCTCTGGGTATAGGCCGAAATGAAGAGATGGCTCGGGTCCGAGTCCGCTTCTGGGCCTTGCACTTCAGCAACCGGCGCGGGTGGCGTTTCGGCGGACGCCGGTGTTGCACTTGCCAAGGGCGGGTTCACACGGCCGGGCAGGTGTTCGATGGCATCGATGATGCGGCGCATCTCCGCGTTCAGCGGCGCGTTCTCCTGGTTTTTGGCGACCCCTTCACCCAGGACCTGGATCGCCGCATCGAACTCGTCAGCGATGAGATGCCCCATGCCGCGCCCGAACGTCGCCAGATAGGCCTGCGGGTGCCGCTCTCCCAACTCGGCCAGCGGCTGCCAGACCGCCTTGGCAGCCTCATGCTCCTGGGTCGTCACATGCAGCATGCCGAGTTGGAACCGCGCCAGCGGGAAGTCCGCTCCTCGCTCCACGGCCCTGGCCATGCTGGCCTTGGCCTCCTGCACCAAACCGATCTGGGCGTACTCGCTGCCCAGCATGAACAGCGCCTGAGCCGACACGTCGGCGCGTCTGGCGGCTTCCTTCAGATAGGCCAGTGCGTGCCCAGCGTCTTTGCGGCGCGAGGCGTCCAGGGCCAAGGCGAGGAGTTCGGCTTGGGTCAAGTTGAGGAAAACGTCCGACATGGAGAGCGGGGGGCGGTTGAGGCTGAAGCTAGGCGCGAGATTGTGCGGCGATCGAGCGTCCTCGCCGGACGCCCTGAATGAGGGGTGGCCCGCGTCAGCATGCGTTGGAGCGCCGGGCAGCGCTCGCAGAGTCCGGCTGGGCAGTTCATCACATGGACATTCATGGGCCCCGTCTGCTATTCCAGCATCGTCCGCGCGGCCCTCACATTCACGGAGCGGGAACCGGCCATACGCTCGCCAGAAGACGCCGTGCTGCGGGCCCCGGAAATCGCGGCAGGAACTGGGCGTCGAAGCGCCCCCGGGGCACTGCACCACCACCGCCATCAAGCGAGCGCGGTCGGTGTCGTTGGCAAAGATGTCTTCCTGCCGATCCCCTCGCACCGTAAGGTGATACGGCGCGGCAGGGAACTCGATGCGCAGCGGGCGGCACATGCGCGAACTGTCAGAAAAGGCAAGAGAGGTTAAGAGTTAAGACTTGACCCCGAACCTGCTGACCCCGAACCTGACCCGGCGAGCGTCGTTCGGCGTGATGCCGCTTCAAGGCCGAGCCCTGCGGGTGGCCTCACGGCCAGCCTTGACCCGGCTGCACGCCGCAGGCTCAGCGGGGCCAGCGCTGCAGTGCGATGGCCAGTTCGAGGTGCCGCAGCTCGTGCTCGCCCAAGCGGCACGCCGCGGCATGGATGGCCGCGGTCAGCTCGGCCAGCGTGCGCGYCGGCTCGGTGTTCAGTTCAGGCGATGGCGCGCCGTCGTCGGTCAGCAGGCGCACCGAGGTGGCATCGGTGGTGTAGAGGTACCAGGAGGGCAAGGGGCATAGGTGCATGTCCCTTGTAGCAACCTCTGGCCTTGGCCCCAGCTTCTCAGTTCGCTGCGAACCTCGCTGGAGCGACCAACAACAATGCGATGGGGATGATGGTCAGCAACAGCAGAGAGAAGTCCCACTTCGTCCGACGACTTAGGAGACTGCCGAGCGCCCAGAGAACAAGACTCGCCAGGAGGTACTCCAGCACCAACACCACACTGAACGCGCCAAGGACGAAGTTTCCGGCAAGCCAGAGCTTCAAGTGAATCCAGACGAGATACCCCGTGCCTAGCACCGAGACCATGACCGCTGCCGCATACAGCAGCATGCCGGCCCGGTTGCGCAAATCACTCATCACCGAACTCCCTTCGAGTACAGATACGCTGCAAGAGCATCACGGCGTGCTTGGCCATCGGCGCTGCTTGGTGCGTAGTAGAAGTGCCCAGAAGACTCGACCATCTGCTTGGCCAGCGTCGGCGCCGACAACAGCAACTCGTTTCGAGTCATGCCGGCGTGAATCGGGTCACCTTGCTCGGTAAGGTTGATGACGACAACGTTCTTGATGTTCTCCGTCGCTTTCAACTCGTTCAAGAACTTCTCCCCGATGGGTGCGCCAATCAGCACCAAGTTATCAACCTGCGTTCCAGCCTGGGCGTAGTTGATGGCGACTTGCGAAGCAGCCACAGAACCATAGGAGTAGCCCACCAGGTTGAACTGAGGTCCAGTCTGGTGGAAGTTGTCCAGCAAGACCTGAATCGGGAACTTGCCATCGCGGTAAATGTCGACGCCCACCGATGCGTCAAGAAGCGTTCCGCCTGACCACTTCTCGCGGTCAACCGGAGTCAAGGCAATGCCATTGCCCCCAAAGGCTCGAACCATGTCCTTGATGTATGCGCCGTCCATGCCTGCGCCACCGAAGAACAGGTTGCCTCGAATCGATTCACCAGGCTGAAGGAGGCGCTGCTCAAAGGCTGTTGAAGGAACAGCAGCAGGAGCGGTCCGCATGGCCTCGCTCATCGCCGCGAAGCGGTTCAACTCACGCTGCGTCTCGCTCGCGCTGTCGCGCTGCGCGTTGGCCAGCATCGTGGCGCTGTTGCCGCTCAGCACCTGCGCCCCACGCTGCGCGCTTTGCACCAGTGCATCGGCGCTCATCGAGCCGGTGTCCACCCACGGCAGCGACTGGCCGTCCTGCACGATGGGGCTGCCATTTCGGTTCGTTTCATAGACGCCTTGGTCGCTCCAAGTGCCAAGGAAGGCCAGGGCGCGCTGGCGGTCCCCGCCAGCCGCGCGCAACGCTGCACCGAACAGCCCCTTGTCATCGGCGCGGTACGCCATCGACGTGGCACCGGTGTCGGTCGCCTGCCGATAGTCGCGCTCCGACTGCCGGAACGCCGCTTGCGACTGCTCCGGCGTCGGGCTGCTGTAGTACGACGGGTCAGCCGCCACGTTGGCCGCGTTCAACACCGTGCGGTTGTTCGCGAGCATCTGCTGCTCGGCCTCGCGAGCAGCGGTGTAGTTGTCGCTCTCGATGTCCGAGCCGTTGCGGTAGTCCGCTGACGAGTACGGGCCAACACCCTGAGTTTCAGGCCGCGAGGCCTCCGCCAGGCTGCTCCCCAACGCATTGCCAAACGCCCCCAGCCCCTGCCCGCTCCAATTCCACCCGGCCACACTCACGGCGCCCATTTGCATGCCATTACCGCTGTCAAGCGGAGTGCCCAGCGATGCGGAGAAGTTGTAGGAGACATCCAACAGCTGTTGGATGGCAACCTGTTGCGCGACTGCGCCTGTGAATTCCGGCCGGCTCACCAGCCCCGTCAGGGCCTCGCGCTGCTGGGCGATGTCTCCGCTCTTGAGCGCTTTCTTGGCCTTGTCCAACGCCGCATCGTCCTTCTCTTTGGCACCATTCCCAAAGAATGCCCGGTCAAAGCCGAATGGATCGGAATAGGCCGGCTGGTAGCTGTAGCTGCTGGAACTCCCTAGGCTGCTGGTGGTCCACATCGCCGACGAGATGGCGTGCGAGATCAATTCCGAAAGCTTCGCCGGGAAGTCCTTGATCCCCTGAATGTTGGCCGCGCTCCAGTTCGGGTCCACATTGCCGATGGCCTCGCCGGGGTTGTAGGGCCGCCAGGTGCTGGCGTTGTTGTGGATGTTGGTGACCTTGTTGGGAATCACCAGCACCTGCCCGGCGCTGAGCGAAGTGTCGTCGAGCATGCCGTTGGCCTCGGCAATGAGGTACCACATGCTGGAGTCGCCCCACAACGCCTGGGCCACGGAGCGCAGCGTCTCGCCGTTGCGGCGCACGGCGTAGTTGCTGGCGGCCCTGCCGGGGTAGCTGTCGTTGATGGGCTCGTAGTTCTGGTCGAAGTCGACGCTGGTGACGGGATTCAGGCGCTTGTAGCGCTCACGGCGCTGATCGGCGGTTTCGGGAACGCTTTTGCGATAGAGCTGTTCGGCGTAGCTCATGCGCGACTTTTCACCCGGCACGTTGCCCACTTCGCCGACCCGGTGGCCGTCGGCGTAATAGTAGTTTTGGTAGGGCGTGCCCGAGTTCATGCGTAGCAGCACCTGGCCGTTGGCGTTGGTGATGTAGTCCTGGGTGATGCCGGTGCCGGCATCGACATTGCTCTTGATGTGGCCGTTGAGGTCGTATCCCAGTGTGGTGGTGGTGTTCTGGTCGGCCGTGCGCTTGGTAATGAGGAGTTGCTTGGCGTCGTCCCAATAGTCGTAGGTGTAAAGGGTGGTGATGCCGCTCTGGCTGACGCTGGCCAGCGCGCCAGCGCCATCCCAGCTGGCGAGCTGATCGCTCTTGTCCTTGTAGTAGCTGTAGGTGAGCGTGTAGTTGCTGTTGTTGCTGGGATTGAGGGTGTTGGTGCTGACGAACTTCTGCGTGAGCAATCGGTTGTCGTTGTCGTAGCTGCTGGCGGTGGACTCAACCGTGTTGTTGTCCGCACTCCATTCCTTGTACTCGACGGTGCGGCCGATGGCGTCGACGCGGCGGCGCGCGCGCAGCTGCGGGGCGGTGATGGCCGCGGTCTTGATG
>NZ_JBFUMO010000146.1:0-11593 GCF_054049355.1 Roseateles sp. P5_E11
ATGCCGAGATGGCTGCGCTGTCAAGCAACAGCTTGCAGTACCAGGCACTCCTGAAGGCCATGGGCCGGCAGCTGAGCATCCTTTCCGTGGCCGTGCAGGAGGGTCGTCGCTGATGGACTACCGCGCCGTATTTCAGATTGCCGCCGCCGGCATGGACTTCGAGAAGCGCCGCGTCGATGTCGCCGCGCTCAATCTCGCGAACATGCACAGCAGTGCGCCCGCCGGTCAGGCGCCCTATGCGGTTCAAAAGGTTGTCGCCCAACCCCTGCAGGTGAACTTCAATCGCGCGCTGGGGCTTGCCGAGCCTGCGGTGCTGCCACGCGAAGTCAAGCTTGTTGCGGCGGATCTGGCTGCTCGCCTGGTGCATGACCCAGGGCATCCGCATGCCAATGCACAGGGGTTCGTGGCCTACGCCCCGGTCGATCAGGCCACCGAAATGGTCAGCGTGAGCACGGCGCTGCGGGCCTACGAAGCGAACGTGGCGGTGGCGAGCACTGCCAGGGCCATGGCCGCCAAGGCGCTGGATCTGGGAGGCCAGGGATGAGCTTTCAAGCGATCGAGGCCCTTGAGGCCATTCAGCCCCAGGCGCTGCAGACGCCGCAAGTTGGCGTCACGGGTGCTGCGGCACCGGGCTTTGCAAACTGGGTGGAGCGGGAACTTGGCAGCCTGAACACGCAACTGGTCAGCGCTGAGCAAGGCATCAACAAGCTGGCGTCGGGCACGGCCGAAAACCTGCACGACGTGATGTTGCAACTGGAGCAGGCCCGGTTGGCGCTTCAAGTCGCCAGTCAGGTGCGGTCCCGAGTGTTGGAGGCGTATCAAGAAGTGATGCGCATGCAGGTGTAATTTGATGGCAACGCAATCTCGAACCGCGATGTTGGGCGGTTTCTTCGCTGGATGGTCGGCCCGCAAGAAGCTGGGCTTTGGCCTGGGCTTGGCAGCCATCCTTGCAATCGTCCTGGCTTTTGCATGGTGGGCCCAGCGCGCACCCAAGGCGGTCTTGTTCTCCGACCTGGCCGAGCGTGACGCGGCGGTGCTGACCGCCGAGCTGGACAAACTCAAGCAACCCTACAGCCTGAGCGAGGATGGCCGCGCCATCCTCGTCGCGGCGGACAGCGTGCACCGCACGCGGCTGGCGGTGATGGGCAAGCAGCTGCCGCTGCATGGTGCCGTGGGGTTCGAGCTCTTCAACAACGCTGATTTCGGTGTCAGCGACTTTGTGCAGAAGGTCAACTACCAGCGCGCGCTGCAGGGTGAGTTGACGAGAACCATCCTCGCCATCGACCAGGTCCAGGACGCCCGGATTCACCTGGCGCTGCCTGATCAGACCCTGTTTCGCAAGGACGGCCCCAAGGCCAAGGCGTCGGTCAGCGTGTCTCTCAAGGGCGGCCAGGCCCTGCGTGCCGATCAGGTCGTGGGCATCCAACGCCTGATTGCGGCGTCTGTGCCTGAAATCAAGCCGGATGACGTCACGGTGCTGGACCAGCACGGTGTCGTGTTGTCGAAGGCCGGTGGTGAGGACACGACCCAGGCAGCCGGCCAGCTCGATGCGCGCCAGGGCCTGGAAGCGCATCTCTCGCGCAAGGCGGCGCGCCTGCTCGACCAGATGTTCCAGCCTGGCGAAGCGATGGTCGCGGTGGACGTGGTGCTCAATCACGAACAGTCGCGCGTGACGACGGAAGAAGTCTTGGGCGCGCCGCAAGGCGAGCGCGGAGGTCATCTCGCGGGTGTCATCACGCGTGAACGCACCGTGGTCAAGGAGCCTGCTGGCGACGCGAACGCGAATGGCGGCGCTTCCACGCAGGTGCAGACCCAGGAGACCGACTACCAGCCTGGCAAGCGCGTGGCTCAAACGGTGTCGCAGGGCGGCCAGATCTCGCATCTCAACGTGGCGGTCGTGGTCAGGCGCAATCTGGGAGAAGCTGAGATTGCGCGCGTGCGCCAACTTGTCGCGACGGCCGTAGGCCTCCAACCTTCGCGTGGCGACGTGGTGGCGGTGCATTCGATGGCCGAACTGGGAGCGGCCGCATCTGTGCCGGTTGCGGCGGCCAGCCAGGTAGCTGTCACCACGCCCCAACCGCTCACTCCGCGCGCGCGTTCCAGCGAGCCTGTCGCCGAGCGGGCAGCGGCGCCAGTGGCGGTGGTTCTCACCGTCATGCTGGCCCTGACGCTGGTTGTCGTCGGCGTGCTGTGGTGGACCCGGCGTGCGCCGAAGGCTGCTGTCGGGCCCTCGCTCAGCGAGCGTGAGCGCGAGGCCATGCTGGCCAAGCTGAAGCAATGGCTGGAACCGCAGGCATGAACCTGGATTCGGACACTCCTGCAGGCTTGCGCCGCACCGCGCTGGCCCTGCATGCGCTTGGCCAAGCGGATCGCGAATGGCTGCTGAATCAGCTGCCGGTGCAGTCTCGGCAGACGCTGGGCGAGCTTCTGGCCGAGTTGAGCGAGCTGGGCATACCGCCCGATGACGAGGTGATCCGGGTTGCGCTGAGCGAGGCTGCGCCGGACCATCCGATGTCGACGGGCGAGGCGCGAGCCCTTTGCTTGGTACTTGCAGACGAGGCCCCCGCGGTGCAGAGCCTGCTCCTCGCCGCACTGCCCGTGCCGCAACGGGACGCCRTCCTGCAGCATTGGCCTCACGAACTCCTGGCTCGCCCCAGTGCTGTCGCCGGGCCTGGCTGGACGCCCGCACTCCATGAGGCTGTGATGCAAAGCTGGCGTGAGCTGGCGCAGCTGCCGGAGGCCGCGTCGTGAAGGCCGTGTCAGTGCTGAAGGCCGGCCACGCAATGGATGCCCTTGCGTCACGCGTCATCTTGCGCGGCGAGACGACGCAACCCGTCGAGCAGCCCACCGAGCCGGGCGTCTGGATCAGCCAGTCCGACCTGGAACTGCTGAAGAGCCGCTGCATGGAGCAAGGCCGCAAGGATGGCGAAGAGCAGGGCCGCCGGGCGGCTCAGCAGGCCGCGCAGCAACAGGCGGAGCGCGAGGCCAAGGCGCGGTTCGACCTGGAGCTCAAGGAGCGCCAGGACCGGCATGTCAAGGAACAGGCCGAGAAATGGCGCGGCCTGGCGACTGCCCTGGCCGGCCAGGCGCAGACGCTGCGTGAGCGGCTGGCGGCGGAGGTCACCGAGTGGACGTTCATCGCCGTCGCACGCCTGCTGGGCCAACAGGCGCCGGAGGACGTTGCCGCCGTCGTGCGGCAGGTTCTTGACGAGGCGCAGGTGGACGGCACGCTGACCGTCTTGCTGCACGCGCGGGATCTGGCGGGCCTCCRGGCCTGCCGGGCGACCGACGCGGAGAACTGGCCACAGGGGTTGACCTTTGCGCCCTCCGACCGCGTGAGCCTGGGAGGCTGCCTGATTCAATCCGACCTCCAGACTCTGGATGCACGCCTCGAGGTGCAGCTCGCCCTGCTGCGCGAGACCCTGGACACTGCCCGGCGCGAGCGCGCCGCGATCAAGGGCTGAGCTGTGTCGACCTGGCCTCAAGCGCTCGCTCGACTGCCGCTGTACAGGCGCGTGGGACGGGTCACGCGCGTGACGGACCTCGGCGTCGAATCCTCGGGTCCGGCGGTGGCCCTTGGCGATATTTGCGAGCTGCGCACGCCTGAGGGCGACCGCATCGAGGCCGAGGTTGTCGCCATCCACGACCAACGTGTGACGCTGATGCCGTATGGGCACTGCAAGGGTTTGATYGTCGGAACCGAAGTGCTTGCTTTGGACGCTCAGCCCAGCGTGCCTGTCGGCCCAGGCTTGCTGGGCCGAGTGGTCGACGCTTTTGCTCGCCCRCTGGAAAGCGTTCCGGTGGGGCCAACGCTGGAGATGCCGCTACATCCGCCTCCCCTCAACCCGCTTGCCCGCGCCCCTATCAGCGAATCGCTGGAGACGGGCATCCGTGCCATCGACGCCATGCTGCCGCTGGGCAAGGGCCAGCGCATGGGCATCTTCGCGGGCAGCGGCGTTGGCAAGAGCTCCCTGCTGGGCATGCTGGCGCGCAACCTGACGGCGGATGTCGCCGTGATCGCTTTGATCGGCGAGCGTGGTCGCGAAGTGCAGGATTTCATCGAGAAGCGGCTCAGCCCCGAGGCGCTGGCGCGTACGGTGATCGTTGTCGCGACTGCCGAGCAACCCGCGGTCGTGCGTGCTCGCGCCGCGCAAACCGCGACCAGCATTGCCGAGTACTTCCGGGCCGAGGGACGGCATGTGTTGTTGATGATGGATTCGATCACCCGCTTCGCCATGGCCAGGCGCGAGATCGACCTCGCGGCAGGTCAGCCCCCTACCGCACGCGGCTACACGCCGTCGGTGTTCTCCGCAATTCCCTCTCTGTGCGAGCGCTGCGGCGGCCTGCAGGGCATGGGATCGATCACCGCGCTGTACACCGTGCTGGTGGAAGGCGACGACATGAATGAGCCCGTCGCGGATGCGCTGCGGGCCACGCTGGACGGGCACATCGTTCTGAGCCGCGAACTGGCCAGTGGTGGCCACTACCCGGCCATCGACGTCCTGAGCAGCGTCAGCCGCCTCGACGCGGATCTGCTGGACGCTGGTGATCACGAACTGGCTCAGCAGCTTCGCTCGCTGCTCGCGGTCCACAAGCGTCAGCATGAAATGGTGGACATGGGCCTGTACAAGGCCGGCAGCAATCCATCGTTGGATCACGCGCTTCAGAACTGGGACCGCATCAACGGTTTCCTGCGACAGGCGACGGCAGCCCGCTCTACCCTTCAAGAAACGCGCACGGCATTGGCTCATGCGCTCGCCAGGCAGGCCGCCTCATGAAGCCGCGCAAGACTTGGCTTCATACCGCGGTCCGGGCTCACCAGGCCAAGACCCTGGATCACCTCCAGCGCACCCGGCATGCATGGGACGAGCTGTTCGAGGCTGAGCAACTCAGGGACAGYGCGATGGGGGACCTCAAGTCGTTGCGCCAGGACTGGGCGAATCGGCGCCATGCTGCCGCCTCGAGCCGGGAAATCGATGCGGTGTACTTGCGCTTCCACGGCTTCCTGAGCGACGAGGCCGTGAAAGCCGAGCACGCTCAGCAGGCGTGTCGCGAGCAGGTGGATGCGGCGGTGGCTGAACTGAAACAAAGCCACGCCGTCCAGCGCACATTGGAAAAGATCGCCAGACAGTCGGCAGAGCAGTTGCGGCGCAGCGCGAGGGCCACCGAGCTTCAGAGCAATGCGGAAGCATGGCTGCTGGGACGGATTGCTGGCGGCGCCGCTCACGCTGAACGGAACGGGGCGGCTGGAGAGTCCTTCGACGTTGTCGACGGTAAAAAACGGAAAGCTTCTTTGTCGGAAGGTTGAAATGACTCAGATACATGGCAATGCCCCGCCGAAAGATCGGCTCGACGACAGCGCGGTCATGCAAAGGCGGCTGCTGCAGGACCTCGAACGCCAATGGTTGGACACCTGGGGACAGGCGCAGCAGCTTCAGCCCCAAGCCGGGTTCCAGATGGAGGCCTCGAACGCAGAGGCGGATTCCAGTGCCCGCGTCAACGCTTCCCGATTGGCCTCCCCGCAGGCTCAGGGTAACGCTGGCACTCGTGTCGACGCGAAGAATGATGGAAGGCATGCAGACTCCCGCGCGCCCACAACGTTGGCGAAAGAGGGAGCACGCTTGCCGCAGAGTGCAGGCGCCGGAACCGGTGCCTCCGCATCGGCGAACGAATCAACGTCGCGGTCCACCACGCTGGCATCCCTGGAGTCCGTCAAATCCCTTGCTGGGCCTGCAGCCTTTGAAGGCACTCTGCGCGCTGCGCTTGAATCGGATTTGGCGAACGGATCAACGTCGCGCCCCGCCACGGTGGTTTCGTTGAAATCGGTCCAATCCCTTCCTCGGCCGGCTGCCTTTGAAGGCGCGTACGGCGCCGCGCTTGAGAGCGCTGGCGCCGTCAAAGATCCGGTGCCAGGTGCGTCCGACCGAGGTGCCAGCGCGGTGATTGGCGAAACGATGGACGCCATTGAGAGCGCAGGCGCCGTCAAAGATCCGGTGCCTGGTGCGTCCGACCGAGGTGCCAGCGCGGTGATTGGCGAAACGACGGACGCCAAGGTCGCCATGCCGACGGTAAGCATTTCCATGCAACCGCTCGTGCCGCTTGACGCAAACGCTGGCTCGCACATGACCGGCTTGGAGATCGACAGGCGCAGCTGGGGCGCCCAGGCGTCCATCCGGGGTGCCGCCCCGGAACAAGCACTGGCAGTGGCGACGGTCACATCAACCACTTCTGAAACCGCGCACATTGCTTTGCTCAGCGAGGGCCCCTCAGCCTTGCCATCCTCGATTGAAGAAGGTGATGCAGAAGCTTCGGCCCGCGCGCGGCCTCGGTTCTCGGCCACCAATCCGGAGAGCGAGCCCGCGTCGCAGCACCTGATGCTGCGCGAATTGAACGAGCAGCAAGTCCTTGCGTCCATGAGAGATGCCCAACTGAACTCTCTCGAATCGCAGGTGGCGGCACAGGAGCTTGCCAGGGCGCTGATGCAGGCCGGTTATGCGCGTGTGCAGGTTGTTGTCAACGGACACCAACGCAGGCATGGCGACGCTGCAGTGGAAGACGGCATGGCAAGCGATGGCAGCTCGTCCGCTGAGCCGGCCCCACAACAGACTTCCAACATTCAAACCACTCCCCATGGCAACTAGTACCGCCGCTGCAAACGCAGTCACTCAGATCGGCATCCAGGACTTTCTAAAGATCCTTGTCGCCCAGCTGGGCAACCAGGATCCGCTCAAGCCCATGGATAACCAGGAGTTCGTGACCCAGTTGGCGCAATTCACATCGCTGCAGCAAACGCAGGAGATGAACGACAAGCTTGGCTCGTTGCTGACAGCACAGGCATCGATGCAGTCGGTGGGCCTGCTTGGAAAAACCGTGGATGTGACGACGGAAACCGGCGCCACATCCGGAACCGTCACCGCGCTGTCGTTCACCTCAGGAGCGCCGCGCCTCACCGTTAAAACCAGCAGCGGTGGCCTTGTCGCCGACATCAACCTGGCCAGCGTCACGGCCGTCCGTTAGACGAATCCAAAGGAAGCACCATGCTCGACTCCATCTTCATCGGCACCAGCGGATTGCAGACCTTCTCTGCAGACCTCAAGGTCATCAGCAACAACATCGCGAACCTCAACACACCTGGGTTCAAGGCCAGCGACTCGCTGTTCGCTAGCCGCTATTACGCCAGTCCTGGCGACGGCTCGGGGCAGGCCACCGATGGCGCGACCCAGTTCGGCGGTGGCGTGGCGCTCAGCCACACCGTCGTGAACTTTCAGAGTGGTGAGCTCCGTCAGACGGGCAACCCGCTGGATCTGAACGTGAACGGTGAAGGGTTCTTCGTTACCCGTGAGAAGGACTCTGGCGAGGCGGTCTACACGCGTGCCGGTCAGTTTGAATTCGATCGCGACGGTGTGCTCGTCACACGCGGAACGAACAGGCAAGTGATCGGCCTGACGACCGCAAGCGCCCAGACGCCCATCACGCTGGACGGCCTGCGCATCTACGCGCCGAAGGCGACGACGGCGGTGAAGATGACCGGCAATCTCTCGAGCAGCGCCACGGAGTTCAACCTGTCCAGCCTCAAGCTCGTGGACGCTGTCGGCGGCGAGCACACGCTCAAGGTCAACTTCACACCCAAGACCGGGGCGGCCGGTACCTGGGTGGTCAAGGTCACGGACGGGACCACCGATGTGGCAAGCGGAGAGATTCAGTTTGTCAGCGGCATTCCGTCGCCCATTGCAAACACGCTGAGCTTCACCTATACGCCCCCGGGCGTGGCCGGGACGAGCGTCACCCTCGATTTTTCGGGCAACGTCACCAGCTTCGACACCGGCTCCTCGTCGACCCTTGCCATTGGCAGCAGTGACGGCTATGCCGTAGGCACGCTCAGCCAGATCGCTTTCGAGGCCGACGGCACGATGAGCCTGACCTACTCGAACGGCCAGACTGCGAAAGGCTCCAAGGTCGCGCTGGCCAGGTTCGATGCCAACGCGGAGCTCAAGCCGCAAGACGGCAGCGACTTCACCTACGACTCACGGCAAGGCGTGCATGTCGGGCAGGCGAACCAGGCAGGCTTCGGCAGCATTGGCTCCAATCAAATCGAAGGCTCCAACGTCGACCTCGCGACCGAGTTCTCGGACCTCATCGTCGCCCAGCGCGGCTATCAAGCGTCCTCCCGGATCGTCTCGACGGCCAACGAGCTGCTGCAAGACCTGTTTGACATGAAGGGTCACCGTTGAGCTCTGTTCGTCGCCTCACCTGGCTGCCTGAAGCGATCTGCGGCGAGATCGCCCAGGAGGTGGGCGGCCTGCTGTCGAGCTGGACGGTCAGGTGGAACGTTCCTGCGCCGGGGCCAGTGCAATGCCAGCCGGTTGCCGCTGGCGCCACGGATGCGCTCGACTTTGTCGATCTGTTGGGCGAGCCGTCTCCGGCGTGGAAGCAGTCCCTGGCTCAGGCCCTCTTCAGCTTCGACGCCCATGGATCGCCGCTGGTCGGCGTAGTCGTCCAGCGTGTGATCGCCTCATTGCAGCTTCAGGTCCGTGAGGTATTTGGGGTAAAGCCGGCGGCCGCAGAGGAGCATGGGCCCTTGGGTGACCAAGGCATTCGCATCGCGGTTGACATGCTCGGCCAACGCTGTGGATTTGTAATGACATGCGCGCAGTTGCGAGCGTCCGGGAGGCTGAAGTCGCCGGCGCCTGAGGCATTGCCCAAAGTGAACCTCGAACAAGCTCTCGCCGATACGCCTGTGCCCCTGATGGCCGAGCTGGGCAAAGCAGACATCAACGTCGAGGAGTTGATGCAGCTCGCGCCCGGTGACGTCCTGCTGCTGAAAGAGTCGCTTGATGCGCCGCTTCGTGTCCTGGCACCCGGCAGCTCACTTGAACTGTCCGGCCATCTCGGCACGATCGCCAACCCGCCCCAGCGTGCCTTGCGCTGGCTGGCTTCCTGATCTGGTTCCTACTGCCATGACGATCCAATCCGTTGAACTTCCCGCGCTTGCAGAGCAGCCCGGCTCCCAATCCGCCGCTCCCAGCCAGCGCCTTGCCGCCCTGGCAGGCGTCAAGGCCCAGCTGACCGTGGTTGCTGGTCATGCCAGCAGCAAGGTGGGCGAGATTCTTTCTCTGCGGGAGGGCGCGGTGCTGACGCTCGACCGAGCCCTCAATGCGCCCTTTGACGTGATGCTGGGCGACAACGTGATCGCCCGGGGCGAGCTGGTCGCCGTGGGCGAGCAGTTCGGCATCCGCATCGTGCAGGTCGCACCCCACGAATCCCAGTCATGAACCCTCCGGGCACTTCAGCCAGCGCGGCCATTCCCTTCCGGGTAGCCGAGGACACAGGGCTTCCAAGCGGCTCCCAATGGGGTCTGGCGACCATGCTCTGCCTCGTTGCGCTCGTGGTGATCATCTGGGGCCTGCGTCGCCGCAGCCTGGTGTCGAAGGCATGGCCGCGAGGTCGGTCGACGTTAATTGATGTGCTGGAGAGCCGGAGCCTGAGCGGGCAGACCCAGCTCGTCGTCACGCGCTATGCCGGGAGGCGCCTGTTGCTCAGCGTCGGTCCTGCAGGGACGCAATGCCTGCGCGACGACCTAGAGGACGAGGTAAAGCAGGCATGAAGTTGCATCGTTTGTTCGCGGCGAGCCTGCTGCTCACTGCCGGCGTGGCATGGGCTGCGGGTACACCACCTTCGCCTTGGAACCTGGCCGAACAAGGGGCACAGTCTCCGGAGATGGCCTCGGCCCTGCGCATCTTCCTGGGGCTCACGGCACTCAGCTTCATTCCTGCTGCGCTGATTTGCATGACCTGCTTCGTGCGCATCGTCGTCGTGCTGTCCATGCTGCGCCATGCCATCGGGTTGATGGAGTCGCCGCCGAACGTCGTCATCATCACCCTGGCGCTGTTCCTGACGCTGTTCTCCATGCAGCCGGTGCTGCAGCGGCTCAACGACGAGGCGGTGCAGCCCTATCTTGCCGGCAAGGCCAAGATGGCGGTCGCCGCCGAGCGCGGCATCGAACCGCTGAAGGAGTTCATGGTCAGGCAGACCCGCGAGCAGGATCTTGGCCTGATGATCGAACTGGCCAAAGCTGAACGGCCCCAGAGCCTGGCCGATGTCAGCATGCTGCACCTCATCCCGGCCTTCATGCTGTCCGAGTTGCGCATGGCCTTTCAAATCGGCTTCATCATCTTCCTGCCCTTCCTGCTCATCGACCTCATCGTCGCGAGCGTGCTGATGGCACTGGGCATGATGATGGTGCCTCCGACCACCGTATCGGTGCCCCTCAAGCTGCTGCTGTTTGTGCTGATCGATGGCTGGAACATCGTCACCCGTTCCCTCCTCGGCACCATCCACTGAGCACGCTGCGAGCTGGGCCAGCCGCCAGTCTCCTGTGGAGCGAGCCAGGCTGGTGGATGCCTACACGCCCCTCGTCCGGCGCCTGGCCGCGCGCGTCTATGCGCGCAGGCTGGGCAACGAATTGGAGTTCGCAGACCTCGTGCAACTGGGTGTCGTGGGCCTGCTTGAGGCGATTGATCGCTACACGCCCGCACGTGGCGTGCGCTTCGAGACGTTTGCCACCTATCGAATCGAGGGGGCCATCCTCAATGGCCTGCCCAGCTACAGCGAATTCCAGCGGCAGTTTGCCGCCCGYCACGACCAGGCGCGCGAGCGAGCGGAGTCTTTGCGCCAGGAAGATGCCGAGGAAGATAGATCCGCGCTTGAGCGGCTCAGCGACCTTGCGATCGGGTTGGCTCTGGGTTTTGCACTTGAGGGCGAGTACGAGCAAGTGGGTGAGCCGGGTGAGCCCGATAACGCGTATGCACGTATTGAGTTTGCTCAACTGAGCCGGCAACTGGCCGAACTTGTCGAGCAGCTACCCGAGGTAGAACGGCGAGTGATCTTCAGACACTACTTCCAACAGCAGCCCTTCGACGAAATTGCACAGGGTCTCGCGCTGACCAAAGGCCGCATCTCGCAGATCCACCACGCTGCATTGCGACGACTGCGTGAGCGTCTGCGCGAGCTCAAGGCAGGCAATGTGCTGGGCTGATACCGAGTCGCCTTGATGCATCTGACGCTCAGCAGCCCCGAAGCCCTGGGCCTGCTGATGAGTGGTCGACTGTGTCGGACCGCGGGCTTGTCTTCCGGGGACTTCAGGACCGCCGCGGCCGTCCCTGGTCGCAGAGTCGTGCCGGATCTGCGCGCGTGAACTCGGCGGTCCAGTTGGTCTCCCAGGTCTTGTCGTCGTAGGAAAAAGCCTGCGCCCAGCGGGCATGGTCGCGGTCCAGGTTCTCCCAGATGAAGCGCACCTTGACCGGTTTGTCGCCGTCCTTGTCTTCGCCATAGAACTCACCGCGGCCGCCCTGAAAGCCGCCGACGACGGGGATGGGATCGAGCCGACCCGACGGGCTGCTGACCCAGTAGATGGACCACTGGCGCTTTTGCGTGTCGAAGGCCCGCAGCGTCAGGCCGCGGCGGCCCAGCGTGGGCATGTGGAGCTCGTCGACGTTGGCGATGCCGTCCAGATAGTGCGTCAGGCACAGGTTGGCCGGGAACTCCTCCCAGTCGCGGCCGCCGGTGTTGCGCGCCTTCAGGCGGCGCTGCACCG
>NZ_JBFUMO010000147.1:0-11589 GCF_054049355.1 Roseateles sp. P5_E11
CACTGCCAGTGGCCCGGCAAAGCCGGTTCCACGGCAGTCACTTGGTAAGACACCACCCCGTCAACCAGCACCATGAATCTCTACTCGGCCCTGCGCGCCGGCTTCCCGGCGGACCTGGACGCGACCGCCATCGACGCCGACGGCCTGCTCTACAGCTGGCGCGACCTCGACAATGGCAGCGCCATGCTCGCCAACTGGCTGGGCCGGCTGGAGCTGCCCGCTGGCAGCCGCGTCGCCGTCCACACCGACAAGAGCATCGAGAACCTGATGCTCTACCTGGCGGTGCTGCGTGCCGGCCTGGTCTACCTGCCGCTGAACCCGGCCTATCACGCGGCCGAACTGGAGCACTTCATCAGCGATGCAGCACCGGGCGTCGTGGTCTGTGCGGGCAAGCACTTCGGCTGGGTCAGCAAGCTGGCCTTCCAGCGCGGCGTGCGCTGGGTCTTCACGCTGGACGACGATCGCACGGGCACGCTGCTGGACCGCGCCGCGCAGATGCCGCTCGCACACGAACCCGTCAAACGGGCCGCCACCGACCTCGCTGCCATCCTCTACACCAGCGGCACGACCGGGCGCAGCAAGGGCGCCATGCTCAGCCACGGCAATCTGCTCTCCAACGCGCAGACGCTGAAGAGCTTCTGGGACTGGAAGCCCGATGACGTGCTGCTGCACGCATTGCCCATCTTCCATGTGCACGGCCTGTTCGTCGCCTCGCATGGCGCGCTGCTGAATGGCAGCAAGATGCTGTGGTTCAACAAGTTCGACGCCGGCGCCGTGGCGCGCCGCTTCCCCGAAGCCACGGTCTTCATGGGCGTGCCCACGCTCTATGTGCGGCTGTTGCAGGAGCGCACACTGGATAGCAGCCACATCCGCCTCTTCATCAGCGGCTCCGCGCCATTGCTGATCGAGACGTGGCGCGAATGGCAGGCCCGCACCGGCCATGCCATCCTGGAGCGCTACGGCATGAGCGAGACGCTGATGCTGACCTCCAACCCGTGCCGCCCGGAGGACGGCGACCAGGGCCAACGAGTAGGCGGCACCGTCGGCCCGGCGCTGCCGGGCGTGAGCCTGCGCATCGTCGATGACGAGGGCCGCCCCTGCGCGGCGGACGAGATCGGCCATGTGCAGGTGCGCGGGCCGAACGTTTTCAGCGGCTATTGGCAGATGCCCGAGAAGACGGCCGAGGAGTTCACCGCGGACGGCTGGTTCAAGACCGGCGACGTCGGCCGCGTCGGCGCCAATGGCTATCTGACGCTGATCGGCCGCAGCAAGGACCTCATCATCAGCGGCGGCTTCAATGTCTACCCGGCCGAGATCGAGGGCTTCCTGAACGACCTGCCCGGCGTGGGTGAATCGGCCGTCATCGGCGTGCCGCATCCAGACTTCGGCGAGGCCGTCGTCGCCGTCATCACGCCCGACGGTCAGCCTGACCCCGAGGCGCTGATCCAGGCGCTCAAGGCCCGCATTGCCGGCTTCAAGGTGCCCAAGCGCATCCTGGTCGTGCCGGAGCTGCCGCGCAATGCCATGGGCAAGGTGCAGAAGAAGCTGCTGCGGGAGCAGCAGGCAGCGCTGTTTGCGCCGAAATAGCGGAGCCGGATGGCGGGGGCGGCGGCGCACAATGGCCCGCAACCCCTGCCCCCGATGAGCGCCGCCACCCCGCCCACCGAGCCGCTGAAGCAGGCCCGCCGCCGCCGCTGGCGCGAGCGTGCCCTGCTGCTGGCGCCCGCCCTGGCCTTCGGTTCCGTCGTGCTGACGATCTGGGCCTTGGTGGGCTGGTATGCCGTCGAGAAGCCCCGAGAACTGCTGGCCCAGCAGCGCCAGGAGCTGGCTACCGGCGTTCGTGCCGTCGCGATGCAGACCGAGCCCGTGCTGCGCCAGGCCGAAAGCGCGCTGCGCGTCGTGGACCTGTGGCTGCTGACGCGTCGCACCGATGGGCAGGAGGGGCGGCCGCAGGCCGACGCCATGCTGCGCCAGTTCGTCGACAGCGTGCGCAGCGGCTCGCGCCAGATGGTCGACATCGTGCTGGTGGCGCCCACCGGCCAGGTGCGCCGGCTGCAGGCGGGCGCTGAGGGCGACGACGCCAGCATCGCCGGCACCGCGGCCTTCGGCGAGATCGCGGGCCTGGTGCCCGAGGGCATTGCGCTGGGCCTGCCGCTGCGCCTGGGCGGCCGCGCCGACGATGGCCGGCTGCGCCTGCCGCTGCTGATGCGGCTGTCGCGGCCGCTGGACGACTACGAGTTCGTCATGGCCACCATCGACCTGCAGCGCCTGCATGACATTCAGGGCCTGTTCGTGCCCTTGCCGCCATCCTCCCTCGTCATGCTGCGCACCGACGGCCTGGCCCTGTCGCGCCGGCCTGAGGTGCCGGGCTTTGTCGGCCGCAACCTCTTCGAACAATTCCCCGCCGCCCGCCGCAATCTCAGCGGTGAAGAAGGTTTCTACGCCAGCAGCGGCGCGGCCACGGACGGCCGGCCCCGCACCGGCGCCTTCGTCACCCTGTCCGACTACGGCCTGAAGCTGCTGCTGTCGGGCACCGAGGAAGACGTGCTGGTGCCGTTCTGGCGGCAGCGCAGCCTGGTGGTGGCCGCCTCGGCGCTGGCCACGCTGGGCCTGGTGCTGCTGGCGCGCTGGCTGGGCCAACTGCAGCGCGCGGCACGGCTGCGCGAGGCGACCCTGCAAGCCACCAGCAATGCCATGCCGCTGGGCCTGTTCCGCACCGACGAAACCGGTCGCATCGTCTACGTCAACGACAGCTATCTGCACGTGCACGGCCTCAGGCGCGAGAACGTCGAGTGGGGCTGGACCACCCTCGTGCAGCCAGAGCAGCGCGACATGCTGATCCAGCGCTGGAAACACCAGATGGCCACCGGCGAGCCCATCGACATGGTGCGCAAGATGAAGCGCGGCGACGACGGCCGCATCCGCTGGATCGCGGTGCGCACGGCGCCGCTGTATTTCGACGGCCGGGTGGCCGGCCAGGCCGGCACCGTGGAAGACGTGACCGAGCGCGGCGAGCAGGAGAAGGCCCTGCAGACGCTGACCGCCATCTTCGACATGACGCCCGACTTCGTCTGCCAGGCCCGCGAGCATGGCCAGGTCACCTATCTCAACCCGGCTGCGCGGGCCCGCCTGGGGATGGCCGCCGATGCGCTGCTGGGCGACGCCCACATCGCCGACTACTTCTCGGCCGAGCAGCTCGACCTCTACGAAAAGCTGGTGCTGCCCGCCGCCATGCGCGAGGGCCACTGGCGCGGCCGAATCGGCTTGCAGCTGGGCGACGCGAAGCTGCCGATGGACTGCCTCATCATCATGCACCGCGACGTGCGCGGCCGTGTCGAGACCGTGTCGGTCATCCTGCGCGACATGTCCGAGCAGCTGCACGCCCAGCGCGAGAGCGAACGCAACGAGGCCATGCTGCTGGCCGTCGCCCACACGGCGCGGGCACAGTTCCTCGTCGGCGACACCGAGGCACGGGTGATCTTCTTCAACGCCGCCTTCGAGGAGCAGCGCCGCGTCGAGCTCAAGGACTGGGTCGGCCGGCCGCTGGCCGAGCTGTTCGGCGTGCAGGACTACGCAGCCCGTGCGCCACTGATCGAAAGCGCCCTGGCTGGCGAAACGCGCCGGCTGGATCTCGTCGACCCCAGCGAACGCGACGGCCACAGCTTCGATGCGCAGTACGCACCGCTGCGCGTGCAGAGCGGCAAGATCGAAGGCCTGATCGGCATCGAGGTCGATGTGACCGAAACCCGGCGCGAGGAGGCGCGGCTGCGCCTGGCCTCACAGACCGACGCGCTGACCCAGGCGCTCAACCGCACCGGCTTCGAGGAGGGCGCGCGCCGCTTGCTGACCGCCCCACCGGGCCAGCGCCTGGCCCTGCTCTACCTCGACCTGGACAAGTTCAAGCCCGTCAACGACCTGCACGGCCACCCGACCGGCGACGCGCTGCTGAAGGCCGTGGCGCTGCGCCTGCGCCATGCGTTGCGCCCGGGCGACCTGGTGGCCCGTCTGGGCGGCGACGAATTCGCCGTGCTGCTGCCGCAGGTGCACGAGGCCAGCGACGCCGCCACGGTGGCCGACAAACTGCTGCACGCCCTCTCCACGCCGTATCACATCGGCGAGCTGGAGCTGGAGATCGGCGTCAGCATCGGCTACTGCGTCGCGACGACGGGCGCGGTCAACCTGGAGCAACTGGTGGCACAGGCCGATGCCAGCCTCTACGAAGCCAAGCGTGCCGGGCGCGGCTGCCACCGCGGCGGCGAAATCTAGGAGCCTAGACAGCCACGCCGTTCTTGATCTCGTCCAGGGCCAGCTGCAGCACGCGCGCATCGCTGCTGGCGCGGTGACGGGTCAGGCGCTGTCGCTGACGCACGATTTCGGTGACGCCGCGCCAGCGCTGGGCCTCCTGCTCGTCGAGCAGCCGGCGCAGGTCATCCAGGCGAAAGTTCTGCCGCATGCCGGCCGCGTCGTAGAGACGCGCCAGCCAGGGGTAGTCCTGTCCCCAGCCATCGCAATAGACGGTCTGGCCGGCCAGCCGCTCATTGAGCTGCTCAGCCATCCAGCGAACCGGTCTGCCGTGGCGCTGAAGCAGTTCGCGGCTGATGCCGTGCAGGGCTTCGGCGCTGGGGTCCCAATGCAGCCAATCGGGCTCGGGCGTGACCAGGCCACAGAACAGCCCGCCGTCCACCGCGACGAATCCGACCTCGATCGGATAGCTGCCGCGGCCGAAGCCCGAGGCTTCGATGTCCAGGATGGTGGGAAGCTGCATACGGACGCCAGTTTGTCAGGCCCGACACAGAAGTTACACAGGGTTGTCGCCGAGATGGCTAGCCCGGCTCGTTCTCGATCACCTGTTCGTTCTCGAACAGCTGCAGCGCTGCCCGCCCGACCTGGCGCGTGTCCCAATAGGCATAGGCGCCGACCCCCGCCGCGCCGATCAGCGGCACCCAGCGCGACAGCATCCGGCTGGCGGCCTTCTTGCCCAGGTACACGCCGATGGCCTCGGCCACGCGTTGCAGCAGCACCTGCGCGGCCGGGCGCACGATGACGCGCTCGCCGACGCGCACCGTCAGGTCGCGCAGGGCCTGCGCAGCCGTGTGGCGGAACAGGCACCACAGCATCTGCGCCGGACCGAGGTCGGCGCTGCGGCCATAGAGGGCGGCAATGTCGGCCACCAGTTGGCGCTGGATCTGCCAGACGGCCAGCATCTCCGGCGCGATGGTGGCCCAGCCCAGCGGCCCCGGCGGCAGGGCCAGCGTGCCGGCGGCCAGGCCGGCCTTGGCGGCGGCGCCCTCGATGGCACGCGCCGCCGCATCCCGGGGCCGCGCGCTGGGCGTACATCCGGTATCAGGCGGCTGCGCTACCAGCGCCAGCACCCTTTCGCCCAGGTTGGCTTGCGTCTCCATGCCTTTGCTCCAGTGCCGCGAACTGCACACCACGTGCACTGTCCCTTGCGCGGCATCAAAGATTCGCATAGTTTCACATCCTCGTGCTAACTTCGATTCAACATGGAGCCTGGCGGCGGATGCACGCGCCGCCAGCACACAGGGAGAACAACCATGAATATCTTCAAGGACCTTCGCATCGGCCTGCGCCTGGGTCTCGGCTTCGCGGTCTCCATCTTGTTCAGCGTTGCGCTGGCGCTGTATGCACGTGGCCAGCTGAGGCAGATCAACGACGAGCTGGCGCTGATGGTCAAGGACCGTGTCGTCAAGGTCGAGCAGCTCGAACAGGTCAAGCACAACGTCAATCTGACGGCACGCACGGTGCGCAACATCGTGCTGCTGAGCGATCCAGCCGCCATCCAGAAGGAACTGGACACGATTGCGGGCAACCGCAAGAGCACGGGTGACCTGTTTCAGAAGCTGCAGGCCTCGATCACCTCCAGCCAGGGCACCAAGCTGCTGGCCGCCACCGCCGAAGCACGGGCGCCCTATGTCGCGACGCTGCAGCGCGTGACCGACCTTGGCGTGCAGCAGCAAAAGGACGCCGCACGCGACCTGCTCCTGGGCGATGTGCAGGCCAAGCAGCAGGCCTATTTCGCCGCGCTCGACGCCCTGATCGACTACCAGAAGGAGCTGATGCGCACGTCGGCGCAGCTTGCCGATGGCACCGTGAGCTTTGCCTCGGCGGCCATGCTGATCGCGGCGGCATTGGCAGGCGCCGTGGGTGTGGCGCTGGCGCTGTTGATCACGCGCTCGGTGGTGGGCCCGATCCAGGACGCGGTGCGCGCTGCCGAGACCGTGGCAGCCGGTGATCTGAGGCTGCATCTGACGACCGATCGCCGAGACGAAGCGGGCCAGCTGCTGGCCGCGCTGCAACGCATGAACGACGCGCTGGTCGACATCGTCGGCACGGTGCGCGGCAACGCCGACAGCGTCGTCATGGCCAGCGGCCAGATCGCCCAGGGCAATGCCAACCTGAGCCAGCGCACCGAGCAGCAGGCCAGCAATCTGCAACAGACGGCCGCGTCCATGGAGGAGCTGACCGCGACGGTCAGCCACAACACCGATATCTCCCGCCAGGCCGCCCAGCTCGCCAACAGCGCGGCGCGCGTGGCCGAGAGCGGCAGCCAGGTCGTGGGCCAGGTGGTGAACACGATGGAGCAGATCACGGCCAGCTCCAGGAAGATCGCCGACATCACCGGCGTCATCGACGGCATCGCCTTCCAGACCAACATCCTGGCCCTGAACGCAGCCGTGGAAGCTGCGCGCGCCGGCGAACAGGGCCGGGGCTTTGCCGTCGTGGCCGGCGAAGTGCGCAGCCTGGCCCAGCGCAGCGCCGAAGCCGCGCGCGAGATCAAGGTCCTGATCAACGCCAGCGTTGAACGCATCGAGACGGGCAACGGCCTGGTCGGCGACGCCGGTCGCACGATGGGCGAAGTGGTCGGGCAGGTGCAGCGCGTGGCCGACCTGATCAGCGAGATCAGCGCGGCCAGCGTCGAGCAGAGCAAGGGCATCGGCCAGATCGGCRAGGCGGTCAGCCAGCTCGACGAAGTCACCCAGCAGAACGCCGCCCTCGTCGAGGAGAGCGCCGCCGCGGCCGAGAGCCTGCGCATCCAGGCCAGCCAACTCGCCGGCACGGTTGCGGCCTTCAAGCTCGACGCCGTGGCCGGGCCCAGGGCGGCGCCTGCCTCGTTCTAGGCGCTGCGGCCGCGCGCACACCGTCATTGGCTGCCGGCTGTGCCCACGGGCGCTAGCCCCCCAGCACGGGCAGCGGCGGTAGTTGTTGGCTTTTCGCGGCGGTAACGCCGCTAAAAACGCCTTGCGTGGCGCCGGCCTGAAGGAAGAGACTCGGGGCACGGAATACGGCTCGACACGAAGCCCAGGCCGATCAGGGAGCGTCACCCACAAGGAGACCCACCATGAACCTCCTCACGCGCCTGCGGATCGGCCAGCGTCTCGGCCTGGCTTTCACCATCTCCATCGCCTTCACCGTGTTGCTGGCCGCCTATGCGCGAACGGCGCTCCTTGGCATCGACCACGAGCTCGAGGTGATGGTCGAAGACCGGATGGTCAAGGTCGAGCAGCTCGAACAGATCAAGGACAACGTCAACATCAACGCACTGGCCGTGCGCAATGTGCTGCTGCTGTCTGATGCCGAGGGCAAACGCAAGCAGCTGAGCGATGTCGACGCCGCCGCCAAGCGCACGGCCGAGCTGTTCGAGAAGCTCGACGCCAGCGTGCCGCCGGGGCGGGGGCGCGAAATATTGGGCGGCGTCGTGCAGGCCAGGCAGCTGTTCGTGGCCTCGGTGCGCAGGGTCATCGATCTGGGCCTGAAGGACGACACGGAGAAGGCCCGCAACCTGCTGCTCAGCGAGACGCATGAGTTGCAGCTCAAGTATTTCCAGCAGCTCGACGCGCTGATCGCCTACCAGAAGGAGTTGATGCACGCCGCGGCCGCCGCGGCGAACGCGACCGTTGACTTTGCCGGCATCGCGGTCATCGTCGCGGCCGCTGCCGCGCTGGCCCTCGGCGTGGCCATGGCCCTGCTGATCACCCGCTCGGTGGTGGGCCCGATCCGCCAGGCCGTGGCCGCCGCCGAGACGGTGGCTGCAGGGGACTTGCGCCTGCATCTGTCCACCGACCGCACGGACGAGGCCGGCCAGTTGCTCAACGCGCTGCAGCGCATGAACGACTCCCTGGTGGGCATCGTCGGCGCGGTGCGCGGCAATGCCGAGAGCGTCGCCACGGCCAGCGGCCAGATTGCCCAGGGCAACGCCGACCTGAGCCAGCGCACCGAACAGCAGGCCAGCAACCTGCAGGAGACCGCCGCCTCCATGGAGGAGCTGAGCGCGACGGTCAAGCACAACACCGACACCGCCCACCAGGCCGCGCAGCTGGCAGGCAGCGCGGCTCGCGTGGCCGAGAGCGGCGGCCAGGTCATGGGCCAGATGGTGTCCACCATGGATGAGATCACGACCAGCTCGAAGAAGATTTCCGACATCATCGGCGTCATCGACGGCATCGCCTTCCAGACCAACATCCTGGCGCTGAACGCGGCCGTCGAGGCGGCACGGGCCGGCGAGCAGGGGCGTGGTTTCGCCGTCGTGGCCGGCGAGGTGCGGGCCCTGGCGCAGCGCAGCGCCCAGGCCGCGCGGGAGATCAAGGCGCTGATCGGAGCCAGCGTCGAACGTGTCGAAGCCGGCAACAAGCTGGTGGGCGAAGCCGGCAGCACCATGGACGAGGTCGTTGGCCAGGTGCGCCGCGTGGCGGACCTGATCAGCGAGATCAGCGCCGCCAGCAGCGAGCAGGGCAAGGGCATCGGCCAGATCGGCGATGCCGTCAACCAGCTCGACCAGGTCACGCAGCAGAACGCCGCCCTGGTGGAGGAGAGCGCGGCGGCCGCCGAGAGCCTGCGCATCCAGGCCGGCCAACTGGCCGAGACGGTGGCAGCCTTCAAGCTCGACGCCGTCAACGCGGCCCGTCCGGCTGCGGCGCCCGTCAGCCGGCCGAGGACGGCCGGCGTGGCCAGGCCGGCTCCCGCACGCCCGGCGAAGGCGCGCGCGGTGGCGCCCAGGGCTGCTCCGGTTCCGGCCGCCGTTGCGGTGGCCGCCGACGGCGACGACTGGACGTCGTTCTAGTTGAGCGAACATGGGGCTCCCCATCCAGGAGCCCCAGAGATGCACAACGTCCCCTGGCGCGGCGTCTTCCCCGCCGTCACCACCAAGTTCCATGCCGACGAAAGCCTCGACTTCGCAGGCACGGCGCGCCACATCGATTTCCAGATCCGCAACGGCATCCATGGCGTCGTCTGCTGCGGCTCGCTGGGCGAAGCCAGCACGCTGACGCTGGACGAGAAGCTGGCCGTCGCCCGCTGCGCGCTGGATGCTGCCAACGGCCGCGTACCGGTGCTGGCCACGGTGTCGGAGGCGAGCACCCGCGAAGCGCTGCGCTTCATCGAAGGCGCCAATGCGCTGGGCGTGGCCGGCTACATGGTCATGCCCTCGGTCATCTACGTGGCCGATGCGCGCGAGGCGATGGCCAATGTGCGTACCTATGCCCATGCCGCCCAGCGGCCGCTGATGGTCTACAACAACCCGGTCGCCTACCGCGTCGACCTCAAGCCCGAACACTTCGCCGAACTGGCTGACTGTGAACATGTCGCCGCCATCAAGGAAAGCAGCGGCGACGTGACCCGCATCACCGACCTGCGCAACCTGCTCGGCGACCGCTACCAGCTCTTCATGGGCGTGGACGATCTCGCCTTCGAGGGCCTGGCGCTGGGCTGCGACGGGCTGCTGGCCGGCGTCGGCTGCGCCTTCCCGCGCGAGACGGTGGCTCTGTTCAACCTGATGCAGGAAGGCCGCTGGGACGAGGCCCGCGCCATCTACCGCTGGATGACGCCGCTGCTGCACCTGGATGTGTCGACCAAGCTGGTGCAGAACCTCAAGCTCATCGACCTGCTGGTGGGCGTGGGCAGCGAGCACATGCGCCGGCCACGGCTGCCCGTCATCGGCGCGGAGCGGGAGCGCATCGAGGCCCTCGTCGCGAAGGCACTGGCGACACGGCCGGCTCATTGCCAGTCGCAACCATGAAGCGCATCCAGATCATCGACTCGCACACCGGCGGCGAGCCGACGCGTGTCGTCATCGACGGCTTTCCCGATCTCGGCGCTGGCACCATGGCCGAGCGGCGCGAACTTCTGGCCCGCGAGCACGACCGCTACCGCCGCGCAACGCTGCTGGAGCCGCGTGGCAGTGAGGTCCTCGTCGGCGCCCTGCTCTGCCCGCCACAGGACCCAGCCCACACGGCCGGCGTCATCTTCTTCAACAACGCCGGCTACCTTGGCATGTGCGGCCACGGCACCATCGGCCTGATGGCGACGCTGGCCCATCTGGGCCGCGTCGAAGCCGGCGAGCACATCATCGAGACGCCGGTGGGCCAGGTGCGGGCCACCCTGCACAAGGACGGGAAGGTGAGCGTGCGCAATGTGCCGGCCTACCGCCTGGCGGCCGGTGTCAGCGTCGAGCTGCCGACGGGCCAGACCGTAACGGGCGACATCGCCTGGGGCGGCAACTGGTTCTTCCTGTGCGCCGACCATGGCCAGGCCATCGCGCCCGCGCACGTCGCGGCACTGACCGACTACGCCGCCATGCTGGGCCAGGCCCTGCAGGACCAGGGCCACCGCGGCACTGACCAAGCCGTCATCGACCACATCGAACTCTTCGCCGACGTCGACCCGGCCCTCGCCGACTCGCGCAGCTTCGTGCTCTGCCCCGGCCGCCAGTACGACCGCTCGCCCTGTGGCACCGGCACCAGCGCCAAGCTGGCCTGCCTCGCGGCCGCGGGCAAGCTGAGCGCCGGCGAGGTGTGGCGCCAGGCCAGCGTCATCGGCAGCGTCTTCGACGGCTGGTTCGAGAAGGAAGGAGCAAGCATCATTCCCACCATCCGCGGCCAGGCCTACATCAGCGCTGAGGCCACGCTGCTGATCGCGCCAGATGACCCGTTCGGCTGGGGCCTGCCGTAGCGCCAACAGAGGCCCTGGCGATATCCCCGCGCTTTCGTGAGTCATTGAAACTTGGGGCTGCACCGCGGCGAAAGCGACGGCAAACTGAAGGCGTCGTTGAAAGGAGTCGTTGCGCATGCCAGCGGAGCAAGCCACGCTATCCCGCCCCGAGGGCCCCAAGCCGCATTCGGCACCGCAGCCGCCCACCGTGCTGCGCGAGCTGCTTGCACGCGCCGATGTGCAGATCAACGGCGCACGGCCCTGGGACATGCGCGTCAACGATGCCCGCTCCTACCGCCGCATCCTGACGCAATGGTCACTGGGCGCCGGCGAGGCCTATGTCGACGGCGACTGGGACTGCGAGCGGCTGGACATGATGTTCGACCGCCTGCTGCGCGCCCAGCTCGATCGCACTGCGCCGGCCTCGGCGCGCTGGAAGCTGCTGCTGGAGAGCCTGCGCCATCGCCTGTTCAATCTGCAGAGCGAGGCACGCGCCCACCAGGTTGGCGAGCACCACTACGACGTCGGCAACGATGTCTTCGAAGCCATGCTGGACTCGCGCATGATCTATTCCTGCGCCTACTGGGAGCATGCCCAGGATCTGGAGCAGGCTCAGGCGCACAAGCTGGAGATGATCTGCCGCAA
>NZ_JBFUMO010000148.1:0-11579 GCF_054049355.1 Roseateles sp. P5_E11
ACATCATCGTCGGCAAGTTCGTCATGCCCAGCCGCRCCTACCTCGGCCGCTTCAATTTCAAGGGCAACGACCAGCAGAAGCTCGTCGGCGCGCTGTCCGGCGGTGAGCGCGGCCGCCTGCACCTGGCCAAGACCCTGGCCCAGGGCGGCAACGTGCTGATGCTGGACGAACCGTCCAACGACCTGGACGTCGAAACGCTGCGCGCGCTGGAAGAAGCGCTGCTGGAGTTCGCCGGCTCGGCCATGGTCATCAGCCATGATCGCTGGTTCCTGGACCGCATCTGCACCCACATCCTGGCCTGCGAAGGCAATTCGCAGTGGTTCTTCTACGACGGCAACTTCCACGAGTACGAGGCCGACAAGAAGAAGCGCCTGGGCGAGGAAGGCGCGCGCCCGAAGCGCATGCGCTTCAAGCCCATCAAGTAAGCCTTGATCGAAGGGGAGGCCGGTTCACCGCAAGTAAAACTGGCCCTGTTTGTCGACACAGTTCTTTACCCCACCCCCAAAGATCCCACACAGGCCGCCTGGAAGATGACCTCACTCACTCTTCTTCCAGGAGACCTTTGATGAAGTCCTTCCAGATTCAGAACCTGTGGCGCGTCGGTACGGTGGCAGCGGCCTTGGCCTTCGGCGGTGTTGCTGCCCAAGCCCAGCCTGCCCACGGGGGTCACCACGGCGGCCCGGCCATGATGGCGCCCGGCGGTCTGTTCGGCGGTCACATCGAGCACATGCTCGACGTGGTCAGCGCGACCGAATCCCAGCGCAGCCAGATCGAAGCCATCTTCAAGGCGGCCCGACAGGACCTGTCGGGCCAGCGCGAAGCCGGCATGAAGCTGCACCAGCAGATGGCCACGCTCTACACGGCCACCAACATCGACGCCGCCGCAATCGAGGCCGTGCGCGTGCAGATGAGCGCCCAGCACGAGGCCGCCTCCAAGCGCCTGAGCCAGGCCAGCATCGACGCCGCCCGCGTGCTGACGCCCGAACAGCGCGCCAAGATTGCCGAGGTGATGAAGAAGCGCCAGGCCCGCATGGCTTCCCGTCACGCCGGCTGATTGGCCCTTGACCAGGAGTTCTGCGATGCTTGAGCCCCGTTCCACCGGCGCCGAAGTGCGCCGGATTCCTTTTTCTTCCCTGGCCCCGGTGATGAGTAGCGCCCGACTGCTGTTGATCGATGACGATGCCCGCCTGACCGGCATGGTGGGCGACTATCTCCGCTCCGCCGGCTTCGAGGTCAACACGGCCGGCAGCCTGGCCCAGGCCCGTGAGGCCTTGGCCCACAGCCGCTTCGAGCTGCTGGTGCTGGACCTGATGCTGCCCGATGGCGACGGACTGGACTTCTGCCGCTGGCTGCGCGGCGACCCGCGTTGGCGTCACCAGCCAGTGCTGATGCTGTCGGCCCGCGGCGAGCCCATGGACCGCATCCTGGGCCTCGAACTGGGCGCCGACGACTACCTCGCCAAGCCCTTCGAGCCGCGCGAACTGCAAGCCCGTATCAAGGCCCTGCTGCGCCGATTGGAGCCCAAGCTGGATGGCGACGAGGTGCTGCGCTTCGGCCGCCTGGATATCGACCTGGCCGCTCGCGTGGCGCGCCTGGACGGCAAGATCTGCGACCTGACCAGCCACCAGTTCGACCTGCTCGTCGTGCTGGCGCAAAGCCCCGGCCGGGTGCTGAGCCGCGACCAGATCATGGATGCGCTGAAGGGCCACCCGCTGGAAGCCTTCGACCGCTCCATCGACGTGCACATCTCGCGCATCCGGGCCGTCATCGAAGACGATCCCAAGAACCCGCGCCGTGTACTGACGGTTCGCGGAGCCGGCTATGTCTTTGCCCGCAAGCAGGACGCCGACGCGGACGCTGCTTGAGTGTGAGCCCCTCGTCCAGTCTCGCCACGCTGAACGCGGGCGCGCCCAGCCGGTCCCCCGAGGGGACGGCGATGCTTGCGGCATTGAGCCACAAGCACATCGCCCTACGCGGGCCGGCTAGGGGCGGCCCGGCGCTCGGCCCGCAAAACTCCACGCGCCCCTGATTTGAAAAGCCTCTACGTCCGCATCTACCTGACGCTGGTGGCGCTTCTGCTGGCGTTTGCCTTCGGCTCGGCATGGCTGTTCCAGCGCCACATCGAGCAGGAGCGCGGCAACGTCGAACTGGCGGCTGGAGAGCGGCTGAACGCGATGGCCGGGCTGCTCAAGCTCGCGCTGCCGCCGGCCGACGCGCCGCGTGCCGAGCAGGCTGCCGTCTTTGCCGACTGGGGTTTGCGCCTGCGCATGCCGATCGCGTTGGAGGATGCCGACGGCAAGCGCATCGCCACGACGCAGATGTTCCAGCGCCGTGCCGACGACCCCGGCGCCATCATCGTCAGCGCCAACCTGGGCGATGGCCGCAGTCTGGAGATGGTGCGTACCGTGCGTCCGCCAGGCCCTCAGGGCGCCGCTTCAGGCGCCTCGGGTCCTGGAGGCCCCGGCGCGCGGCCGCCCCGGCTGGATGAAGGCCCCTGGACCGGCCCCTGGCTGCATCGCCCCGTGTCGCCAGGCGCGCCGGCGGTGTCGACCTTGGCCGTCGTGCTGGTGCTGCTCTTCATCGGTGTGGCGGTCGGCGCCTATCCCGTCGTGCGCCGGCTGACGCGGCGGCTCGAAGCGCTCAAGCGTGGCGTCGAGAAGTTCGGCTCCGGCCAACTGGGCCATCGCGTCGACGACAGTGGTYGCGATGAGGTGGCCGCCCTGGCCACCAGCTTCAATCAGGCGGCCGACCGCATCGAGACACTGTTGCGTTCTCACCAGACCCTGCTGGCCAATGCCAGCCACGAGCTGCGTTCGCCCCTGGCACGGCTGAAGATGGCTTTCGCGATGCTGGACGACGCTGCGCCCGCACAGCGCCAGCGCCTGGCGAAGGAGATCGACGTCAACATCGCCGAGTTGGATGCGCTCGTCGAGGAAGTGCTGCTGGCCAGCCGGCTGGAGGCCGGCAGCGCGGTTGGCGAAACCCATGCCGTCGAATTGCTCGCGCTGGGCGCCGAGGAGGCGGCTCACGCGGAAGCCGCCTTTGAGCCCGAGACCGATTCCGCTCGCATCGACGGTCAGGAGCGCCTCCTGCGCCGCGCGCTGCGCAATCTGCTCGACAACGCGCGCCGCTACGGCGGCCCCGACGTGGAGCTGGCGCTGCGGCCGGTCGCCGGAGGCTATGAATTCATCGTTGCCGACCGAGGCCCGGGCGTGCCCGCCGATCTGCGCGAGCGCATCTTCGAACCCTTCTACCGGCTGCCCGGCCATGCCGAGATGGCGGGCGGCGTCGGGCTGGGCCTGAGCCTCGTCAAGCAGATCGCCGAGCGCCACGGCGGCAGCGTGCGCTGCCTGGCACGCGACGGTGGCGGCAGCCGCTTCGTGATCTTCCTGCCCACGGCGGGACGCTGATCAGCGGTTCTCGTTGAAGACTCGCCTGAGCAGCAGGCTGAGAAGCAAGGCGGCGGTGATCAGGCCGGCGGTGGCCGCTTGCCAGAAGCCGACCGCGCCGACGCCGTTCTGGCCAAAGGCGAGGAAATAGCCGCCACCGATGCCCAGGCCCCAGAGCGCCAGGACGTAGATGATCATCGGCAGCGTGGCGACCTGGTAGGCGCGCAGCACATAGGCCGCCACCGTCTGCAGGGCGTCGCCGAGGTGGAAGAACCAGACCCAGACCAGCAGCGGCAGTGCGGCGGCGGCTGTCGCCGCATCCGAGGTGTAGAGGGCGACGATGGGCTCGCGCGCGAGGGCGACAACGGCGCCGACGCCCGCTGCCGTCAGCGTGGCCAGCGTCATCGCATGCCTGCCGACGGTGCGCGCTTCGTGCTTTTCGTCGGCCCCCAGATGCTGTGCGACCAGCGTGCCGGCGGCGGTGGCCATTGCGAGCGCGATCATGAACATCATCGCGACGAGGTTGACGGCGATCTGGTGGCCGGCGACCGGTGTTGCGCCAAGACGGGCGATGAAAAAGGCCATGAAGGTGAAGCCCGTCACCTCGACGAGGATGGAGCCGCCCATCGGCAGGCCCAGCTTCACCAGAGCTGCGAGTTCGCCCCAATGCGGTCGGGTCTGCCACAGGTGCGGGATCCTGAACGGCCGGTAGAAGGCGTCGCGCCTGAGCAGTAGCATGGCAACGGCGGCTTGGCCGATCAGCGCGATGGCCGTCGCGACGCCGCATCCAGCGACGCCCATCGCAGGAATCGGACCCCAGCCGAAGACGAGCACGGCGTTCAAAGGCACCTTGGCCGCCAGGCCGGTGAGCTGCATCGCCATGACGGCCTTGGGGCGGCTGACGGCGGTCGAGAAACCACGGAAGGCAGTGAAGAGCAGGGCGGCGGGCAGTGCAAAAGCCTCGGGCCGCGTGTAGGCGCGCACCTTGTCAGCCTGGGCTGCGTCGAGGTGGGCCAGTGCCGTGAAAGGATCCGGAAACCACAGCGCCAGGCAGCCCGGAATGCAGAGCAGCACCGACAGCCACTGCGCCTGCACGAAGCTGCTGCCGGCACCGGGTAGATCCTGGGCACCGAACTGCCGGCCAGCGATGGGCCCGACCGCGAGGATGACGCCCATCAGGCCGACAAAGATGGTCACGTAGGCGGCCGAACCGACAGCGAATGCAGCCAGGTCCTCGGGGCTGACGCGGCCCATCATCAGCGTGTCGATGGTGCTGAACATCATCACGGCGATCTGGCCGACAAGGACGGGCCAGGCCAGCGGCACGAGGCGGCGAACGCTGTCGATGAAGCGGATGCGGGTCATCGGGTCACGCGCTCCGCGTAGCGGTTGAAACGCCAGGCCGTGCCTTCGTGGGTGATGCGGTGCCAGACGACACGCTTCTCGAAGGGGTCGAGCGCCGGCCAATGCTGCACTTCGTCGAAGGTGCGGCCGCAGCCTTTGCAGATGGCGTCGCCCTGGGCCGTGGAGCAGATCGCAATGCAGGGTGAGTCAGGCGTCGTCGCGTACCAGGCCAGCCAGGCATCCAGGGCCATGGGCTTCAGCGTGGCAGGGTCAAGCTCGGTCGCGCGGCTCAGCGCGAGCAGCGCATAGGCCTCGGCCAGCGCACGCACCTCGGGTGCGGCGCTGATGCCGTCAGGCGAGGGTGAACGTTCGCGCCACCAGTTGATGGCGGCCTCGAGGTCAGTCACGTGGATCAGAGAATGAGGCCCCTCGACAGGCGGGTACGCCGGTCGATCCCCCGAGGGAATGTCGGGCCGGCTTGGGGCGGCCCTACGCTCGTCCCCGCTCAAGCCACCAACCCCATGGCGCCGCGCACCTCGCGCAGCGTCTTGCGCGCGACGGCGCGGGCGCGCTCGGTGCCAACCTCCAGCGTCCACTGCACCTGCTGCGGGTCCAGGGCCGCAGCGCGTTCGCGCCAGGGCGCCTGCTCGCGCTGGATGGACTCGATCAACGGCTGCTTGCAGTCCAGGCAGCCGATGCTGGCCGTGCGGCAGCCGCTGTCGCAGGCGGCGCGGGTCGCGTCGTCGCTGTAGATCTGGTGCAGCGGCCAGACCGGGCAGCGCGCCGGGTCGCCGGCGTCGGTGCGGCGCACGCGCTGCGGGTCGGTCGGCATGGTGCGGATCTTGGCGGCGACAGCCTCGGGCTCGTCGCGCATCGCGATCGCGTTGTCCAGGCTCTTGCTCATCTTCTGGCCGTCCAGCCCGGGCACGCGGGCGGTCTCGGTCAGCAGGGCCTGGGGCTCGACAAAGATGGGCGCGGCCTCGGCATAGAGCCGGTTGAAGCGTCGTGCCACTTCGCGGGTCACTTCGACGTGGGCGGTCTGGTCTTCGCCCACCGGCACACCGGCAGGCTTGTAGAGCAGGATGTCGGCCGCCTGCAGCAGCGGGTAGCCCAGAAAGCCGTACGTCGCCAGTTCGGGGTCGGCGGCGACCTGATCCTTGTAGCTGGGCATGCGCGCCAGCCACGAGGACGGCGTACACATGGCCAGCAGCGTGAATAGCTCGGCGTGCTCGGGCATGCGGCTTTGCAGGAACAAGGTACAGCGCTCGGGGTCCAGTCCGGCGGCCAGCCAGTCGGTGACCATCTCGTAGACGTGGYGGGTCAGCGTCTCGCCACTCGGGCGCTGGGTGGTGAGCGCATGCCAGTCGGCGACGAAGAAGAAGCAGTCATGCGTGTCCTGCAGCCGCACCCAGTTCTTGATAGCGCCGTGGTAGTGGCCGAGGTGCAGGGCGCCGGTCGGACGCATGCCGGAAAGCACGCGAGGGCGGCTTGGCTTGAGGTTCAGGGTGGGGTTCGACATGGGGCGCGGATTGTCGTTCAAGGGGCGATCGGTCAGCCGCCCCCTAAACTGCCGCCCCATGAAGAGGTTGGTGATTCTGATTTCGGGGCGGGGCTCCAACATGGAGGCCATCGTGAAGGCCTGCCAAGCCGAGGGCTGGCCCGCCGAGGTGGCCGCCGTCATCAGCAACCGGCCCGATGCGGGCGGCCTGCAGTTCGCGRTTGAGCATGGCGTTGCTACCGCCGTCGTCGATCACAAGACCTATGCCAGCCGTGAGGACTTCGATGCCGAGCTGGCCCGCGTCATCGACAGCTTCGCACCTGACCTCGTCGTCCTCGCCGGCTTCATGCGTATCCTGACGCCCGGCTTCACGGCGCGCTACGCCCGCCGCATGCTCAACATCCACCCGTCGCTGCTGCCGGCCTTCACCGGGCTGCACACGCATGAGCGGGCGCTGGAGATGGGCTGCAAGGTCGCCGGCGTGACGGTGCATTTCGTTACCGCCGAGCTGGACCATGGCGCCATCGTCATGCAGGCCGTCGTGCCGGTGCTGCCTGGCGACGACGCGAAGACGCTGTCGGCCMGCGTGCTGACGGCCGAGCACCGCATCTATCCGCAGTCGGTGCGCTGGTTTGTCGAAGGTGCGTTGGTGTGGGACGGCGAGCGCGTCACTCACCGCGACGGTGCGGCTCAGCAGTTGCTGCTCAGCTGATCAGCCCGGCGAGGATATTGACGGTCAACGCCAGCACGCCGGTGTTGAAGACGAAGGCCAGCAGGCCTTGAACCAGCACGAGGCGGCGCATGGCGCGCGAGCTGACGCTGACGTCCGAGGTCTGCGACGTGGCCGCCACGGTGATCGAGAAGTACAGGAAGTCGCCGTAGTCGGGCGGTCCTTCGTCGTCGCCCGGGAACTCCAACCCGTGCGCGGCCTTGCCCCCGCCGTGGTACAGGCTCGCGTAGGCGATGCCGAATTCCACCGGCAGCAGCAGCCAGGAGCTGCAGACCGTGGCAATGGCGAAGGCGAGCGTCAAACCGTTGGCGGTATGGGCTTGCTTGGCCGAACCCAGTTCCAGCGCAATGGCGCCAAAGCTGGCCAGCGCCCCGCCAACGGCCAGCAGCAGCATGACGGGCAGGCCTTCGGTCAGCTGGCTGGCGCGCTGCTGCACATTCACCGAGCCCGCGCGGCCCAGCATCATCCAAAGCGCCAGCGGCAGATAGATCCACAGCGTGAAGTCCCACCCCAGCAGCAGGCGCGTGGTCAGCGGCACAGCGCCTGGCCACAACGCAGCCAGCGTGCTGCCGATCAGGATGGACAACAGCAGCCGGGGGCGCAGGCGCAGCTGGGTCCAGAGATTCATGCGGCAAGGAGCAGGGCGCTTGGGATAATGGGGCGATGCATCCTAATGCCCTCCTGGAGCTGAGCGCCGAGCTGATTGCCGTCGTGAACCAGCTCGAAGCCCCGGCCGACTCCACCGTCTCCGCCTTCTTCCGACAACACAAGAATCTCGGCCAGCGCGAGCGCGCCTGCCTCGCCGAGACGGTCTACGCGCTGTTGCGCGAGCGAATCAAGTTCCAGAACCTGGCCCAGAGCGGCAGCGGCTCCATGCACCGCCGCCTGGCCATGTTGGCCTGGCGCGGCAATGCCGCTTTCCTGCGTGGGGCCCTCAGCCCGCAGGAGCAGCATTGGCTGGAGCAGGTCCAGGCCATCGACCCGATGAGCCTGGCGTCCAAGATGCGCCACAACATGCCCGAATGGCTGGCCGAGCCGCTGCTGGCCCGGCTGGGCGAGGAAGAGTTCTGGAAGCTCGCCACCTCACTGAACGAGGCTGCGCCGCTGGACCTGCGGGTCAACGCTCTCAAGTTCAAGCGCGAGGAGGCCCAGGAGCAACTCAAGGCCGCCGGCATTGACGCCGTGCCCACGCCGTATTCACCGCTGGGCCTGCGCATCGATGGCAAGCCGGCGCTGCAAAAGCTGGAGCTGTTCACCAGCGGTGGCATCGAGGTACAGGACGAAGGCAGCCAGTTGCTGGCCCTGCTGCTGGCGCCCAAGCGTGGCGAGATGGTGGTGGACTTCTGCGCCGGCGCCGGCGGCAAGACCCTGGCCCTGGGCGCAGCCATGCGCAACACAGGTCGGCTCTATGCCTTCGACACCTCCGGCCACCGGTTGACGGCGATGAAGCCGCGCCTGGCGCGCAGCGGCCTGTCCAACGTCTATCCGGCCCAGATTGCCCATGAGCGCGACGACCGCATCAAGCGCCTGGCCGGCAAGATCGACCGCGTGCTGGTCGACGCGCCCTGTTCCGGCCTGGGCACGCTGCGCCGCAACCCCGACCTGAAATGGCGCCAGTCGCCCCAGGGGGTGGCTGAACTGCAGGCCAAGCAGCGCGCCATCCTGGCCAGCGCCGCCCGCCTGGTGAAGCCGGGAGGCCGGCTGGTTTATGCGACCTGCAGCCTGCTGGATGCCGAGAACGAGGTCATCGCGGCCGAGTTTGCCGCCGCCCATCCCGACTTCAAGCCGCTCGCCGCGGGAGAGGCGCTTGCCAAGGCCCAGGTTGAACGCTCCGATGAAGTCGTGGAAAACGGCGCACTCCGGTTGTGGCCTCACCGACACGCCACAGACGGGTTTTTTGCTGTCGCATGGGAAAGGTCGGCCTGACGCAGGTCAAAGAACGCGTCGATTCGCACGTCACCGCCTGAATACGGTGCAGCAAACCCCTTGAATTTGGGGGCTCTCCTCTACAATTGACATTCCTTTGCATGGCCGCTGTGGCCGAGGTCTTGGACGCATGAACGACATCCTGAACGCGCTGATGAACTGGCTGGCCGATGGCCTGTTGGGTTTCAGCGCTTGGCAATTAGTGATCTTTACGCTGGTTGTGACCCACATCACGATCGCTTCGGTCACGATCTTCCTGCATCGTGCCCAGGCTCACCGCTCGCTGGATCTCGGTCCCATCCCCTCGCATTTCTTCCGCTTCTGGCTCTGGCTGACGACGGGCATGGTCACCCGCGAATGGGTTGCCATCCACCGCAAGCACCACGCCAAGTGCGAAACCGAGGAAGACCCCCACAGCCCGCAGACCCGCGGCCTGAAGAAGGTGCTGGCCGAAGGCGCTGAGCTGTACCGCACCGAGGCCAAGAATGCCGAGACGATTGCCAAGTACAGCCGCGGCACGCCCGAGGACTGGATCGAGCGCAACCTGTACACCAAGTACAGCTGGCAGGGCGTCGCGCTGCTGCTGATCGTCAACATGGCGCTGTTCGGTGCCATTGGCGCCACCATTTGGGCCATCCAGATGATCTGGATTCCAATATGGGCTGCCGGCGTCATCAATGGCATCGGCCACTACTGGGGTTATCGCAATTTCGAAGCACCCGACGCGTCGACCAATCTGACGCCTTGGACGCTGATCGTTGGCGGCGAAGAACTGCACAACAATCACCACACCTACCCGACGTCCGCCAAGTTCTCGGTCAAGCCCTACGAGTTCGACATTGGCTGGATGTATATCCGTGGCCTGGAAATGCTGGGCATGGCCAAGGTCCGCAAGACGGCACCCAAGTTGAGCCTGGGTGAAATCAAGCCGGCCGACGCGCGCACGCTCGAGGCACTGATCGCCAATCGCTACGAAGTCATGGCCAGCTATGCCCGTGACATGAAAGCGGCCTGCGCCGCCGAATTGGCCAAGATCAAGGCCGAGGGCGGCAAGCACAGCGCGCGGTTTGAGGAGTTCAAGCAGGCCCAACGCTGGCTGCACCGCGACCAGGAGCGCATCCCGGTCGCCGTGCACGGCGACCTCGCGAATGCCCGCGCTGCCAGCCCGGTCATCGACAAGCTGGTGACCATGCGCGAGGAACTGCGCCAGATGTGGACGCGCACGAATGTGTCGGCCGAGCAACTGGTCGCCGACTTGCAGGCCTGGTGCCGCCGCGCCGAGGAGAGTGGTATTGCGGAACTGCAGGCTTTCTCGATGCGCCTGCGCGCTGCTCACGCCTGAGCTTTGGTTTCCTGAAGTAAAGGGCGCCCCGTCGGGCGCCCTTTTTCTTGGGCTGGCCTAGACTTGCCGTATGCAGTCACTGATTTGCTTAGGAGGCTTGCCATGAAATACCGCTGGATTGCCGTTGCCCTGTTCGCCCTGTCCGCCACCGCGCGCGCCGATGTGCAGGTGAATTTCATCGGCTCCGAGAAGTTCTCGGACATCAAGGACAACAACGGCTTCCGCCAGCCCGAGGTGCTGAAGGACATCGAAGCCTATCTTGTCGAGCAGGTCGGCAAGCGCCTTCCGGGCCGGGATGTGCGGATCAACGTGACCGACGTGGATCTGGCCGGCGAGGTCGAGCCGTTCGGCCGCCGCATGCAATGGCTGCGCGTCATGCGCACCGTCACACTGCCATCCATCGCCTTCAACTACGAAGTACGAGAGGGCGAAAAGGTCGTCCGGCAGGGCGAGGTCAAGCTGCGTGACATGAACTACCAGGACGGCTTCAATGGCTATTCAAGTGGGGACACGCTGCGCTATGAGAAGCGCATGCTTGATCGCTGGTTCAAGCAGGAGTTTGGCGCCACAGTGACCGCGGCGCGCTGAAGCTGCCCGGTCAGAGGACGCAAAAAACCCGCCAGCGTTGCCGCTTGGCGGGTTTTGTTTTGCTTGCTTGCGTGCGTTGGCGGCTCGCGCCGCCATTCATCACTTCAGCTTGATTTCCTTGTACAGGACGTGCTTGCGCGCCTTGGGGTCGAATTTCATGAATTCGAGCTTTTCGGGCGTGGTCTTCTTGTTCTTGTTCGTCGTGTAAAAGTGGCCGGTGCCCGCAGTGGACTCCAGCTTGATCTTTTCGCGGCCGCCTTTGGATGCCATGGTCGTATTCCTTCAGTAGGTCAGTGAGCGACGATCAGAGCGCGCCCTTGGCGCGCAGATCGGCGACGACTTGGTCAATGCCGACCTTGTCGATCAAACGCAGAGCGGCATTCGTGATGCGCAGGCGAATCCAGCGATTTTCCGATTCCACCCAGAAACGGCGGTATTGCAGGTTCGGCAGGAACCGACGCTTGGTTTTGTTGTTGGCGTGGGAAACGTTGTTCCCGACCATGGGCTTCTTGCCCGTGACTTGACAGACGCGTGCCATGACGCTTCTCCGGTTTGACTTCTTTGACCAGCCGCCCGAACTTTTCGAGCGGCCCTTTGACCGCATATGCCTGCTAATCCTCAGGCGAAATTCTTTCGAATCAACGCTTTGGATGCGGTCCATCCAGCAGGCAAGCCCGCGAGTGTAGCGGAAAACCCGCGGGCCAGGAAGGCCGTGCTACGCCTTCCGGGCCGAGCGCTGGGCCGCTCCCGAGCCGGCCCGTC
>NZ_JBFUMO010000149.1:0-11541 GCF_054049355.1 Roseateles sp. P5_E11
CCTGACCATCGCCAACGGCGTCGCGCACGAGGCGGCGCACGATGCGCTGTCCGACGTGCGCGCCACCGTGGCGTTGGCGCGCAAGCTGCGCCAGGCCCAGCCCAAGCTATGGGACTTCTGCGTCAAGTTGCGCAGCAAGCAGGCGGTGTGGGACGAGATCGGCATCGGCAAGCCCTTCCTGCACATCTCCGGCATGTACGGCCCCGAGCGCGGCTGCATTGCCGTTGTCTGGCCACTGGCGCCGCATCCGACCAACAAGAACGAGCTGATCGTCTGGGACTGCTCGGTGGACCCGGGCGAGCTGCTGACGCTGAACGCCGAAGCCATCCGCGCGCGCATGTTCATCAAGCAGGAGCTGCTGCCCGAGGGCGTCACGCGGCTGCCCATCAAGACCATCCATGTCAACAAGAGCCCCATAGTCATCGGCAACCTGAAAACGCTGCAGCCCGCGATGGCCGAGCGCTGGGGCCACGACATCGAGGCCCAGCTCGCCCATGTGAAGCTGCTGGCGGAGAAGGGCCGGCTGCTGGACGGCCTGTGGGCCGACGTCTTCCAGCGCGAGCCCTTCGCGCCGGCCGACGTGGACGAAGACCTCTACGGCGGCTTCATCGGCAACGACGACCGCCGGGCGTTGAACAAGGTGCGCACGATGGCGCCCGCGCAGCTCGCCGAGCGCGCGGCGCAAGGCAAGCTGGCCTTCCAGGACGGGCGGCTGGATGAGCTTGTCTTCCGCTGGCGTGCGCGCAATTTCCCGTCCAGCCTGTCGGCAGAAGAGGCGGAGCGCTGGCAGGGCCACCTGGCTGCGCGGCTGCATGAGGGCGAAGGCGGCGCGCAGACGCTGGCGGCCTTCATGGAGCGTATCGATGTTCTCGGTGAAACAGCCGACGAGCGAGGTGAGCAGATCCTGTCGGCCTTGTACGACTACGCGGAGCAGATCGCCCCCTGAGGCGGCGTCTCCTCAGTCTTGTTGAAGCGGTGAGGGCCGCCTCGGAGGCACCATGCGTGGACTTCCCGTGAGGAGAGTTCCCCATGACGGTTGCATCCACTTCCGAGCAGCAGACGGCCACGGCCGCATCCATCTCGGATGCCAGCCAGGGCCGCCCGCCGATGGACAAGATCGTCGTGGCCATCCACGGCATTGGCAGCCAGCTGCGCAGCGACACGATACGTTCGGTGGCGCGGCGCTTCGGCGACAGGGCTTCGCCGCCACTGCCGGTCATGCCGCTGGGTTACTTCAACCTTGGCTCGGCGGCTGCGGTTCGCATCAGCCGCCTGGACGCCAAGCCTGCAGACGCCCTGTCGCGCATCGGCTTCGCCGAGATCTACTGGGCCGACATTCCGGGGCAGGTCGTCAAGGCCAATGACACGCTGGAGGAGACCAAGGCCTGGGGACACACGGTGGTCAGCCGCGCCGAGTCGCAGTACCGCAGGGAGGTGCCCAACGGCAATCTGAAGGCCGAGGACTTCCAGCTCGGTACCGGCATCGTCGACGAAATCGTCGAGACCGTGGGCGTGCTGGAGAGCCTGCTGGCCGTGCTCGCCCGCATGGGCATCTTCAAGTTCGAGCTGGCGCCGCTGCTGCGCGACTACGTCGGCGATGTCCAGCTCGTCACCGACTTTCCCTACTACCGCGACAAGATCCTGCACCGCTTCCACAGCGCGCTCGCGCAGGTGGTGGCGACATTCCAGGAGGCCTGCCCGGGGGGCCATCCGGAGATCTACATCGTGGCGCACAGCGAGGGCACGGTCATCAGCTTCCTCGGCCTGCTCGAAGCGCTGTCGGGCCGCCCCATCGTCGACCCGGACAACCGATCCAGTGCGCCGGTTGACGACGGCTGGATCCGTTATGTGCGCGGCTATATGACGATAGGCTCGCCGATCGACAAGCACATCGTGCTGTGGCCGGCGCTCTGGCAGGGCCTCAAGCTGAAATCCAGCTGCTCCGGCCAGCAGGTGCTCTTTGGCGACAGCGAGGCGCCGCGGCTGACGCTGGCGCAGCAGATCAAGTGGCGCAACTACTACGACTTCGGGGACCCCATCGGGTTCAAGCTCGATTCCGCCATGGGCTTCCTGAAGGACAGCGGCTGCGAGGCCTTCGAGTTCGGCAGCAAGCATGACCATGGCTTCAGCCGCTACTGGTTGCCCGGCAAGGCGCACAACGACTACTGGAACGACTCCGAGGTGTTCGGCCATTTCATCGACGACGTGGTGCTGCCGGACCCGACAGTCCAGCCGAAAGTCCCGGCCAGCAACGGGCTCGTCGACCGGGTGAGCCTGGCCATCCCCTATGTGGCGAGCCTGCTCTTGCACGTGGCCGCGGTCTTCCTGCTCTACAAGGGCGTGACGCCGACGGGTGCGACCTTCGATCGGCTGCCGCTGCAGATCCTGTTGATGAGCGGCCTGATGATGGGCATCACCGCCGCCGCCCGGCTGCCGCGGCTGGTGCATACCGGTGGCCTGCGCTGGCATCTCGCGGCCACGCTCGTCTTCCTGATTGGCGCCTGGCCGTTTTACCTGTGGCTGCCGGACGGGCCGGCTGACTTCCTCGGCAGTCCGTTCACGAGCAGCGCCGCCCCCGCCCACGTGGCGGAACTCGTTGGCCGGCTCGCTCCGATCGCCGCTGCCGCGCTGATTGCCCTCAGCGGCTGGTTGCTGCCGCGCAAGCCCAACTGGGGGCGACGCTGCCTGGTCGGCGTCGGCGCCCTCGTCATCGCCTTCATCGTGCTGTCGCGGCTGCTGGGCGCCGACGGCCCGACGGCGTCACCGCCCCCCGCCGCCTGGCCCGTCCTGCTCGCCGGCGCGGCCTTCCTCTATCTGTGGTGGCTGGCCATCCTGATCTTCGACCTCAGCTTCATCTGGCATCGCTACATCCGCCGCTCGGTGGCGGTCGACACCATGCGGCAGTGGAAGCGCGGCCACGACGCGCGGCCAAATGCGCAGATGGGCCTGGGCGCGCCGGCCGCGCCCACTTCGCCGGCAGCCACGCCGCCGGCCAAGACGGCCGGCTAGTTGCGCTTCAGATACTTGTCGCGCAGCGCCGTCTGCCGGTCGCTGAGCTCCACCTCGCGGCCCTGGATGAACACCCGCTCGATGCGCGTGCTGGGCTCGAGGGGGTCACCATCGGCCACGAAGAGGTTGGCCAGCTTGCCGACCTCGATGGAGCCCAGCTTGTCGGCGATGCCGAGGATCTGCGCCGGGTAGAGCGTGACGGCTTTCAGGGCTTCGTCGTCGCTGAGCCCGAAGGCGCGGGCATGCGCGGCCTCGAAGGGCAGGTTGCGGGCATTCGTCGAGTCGCGGCCGCCGTCGGCGATGCAGTAGCGCACGCCGGCCGCGGCGAGCTGGGCGGGCAGGGCGAAAAGGGCATCCGGCGGGTCGTCGCGGCGCATCGGCAGGCGCAGCAGGCCGTCGATGATGACGGGTACTTGGCGTTCGCGCAGCGTGTCGGCCAGGCGCCAGGCATCGGCGCCGCCGCTGATGATGAGCTTGAGGCCATGGCGGGCCGCGAAGTCCAGCGCAAAGCGAATCTGCGCAAGGTCATCGGCATGCATGACGACGGGCCGGGCCGGCGCCGCACCGGCTGTAGCGGGCAGCACGGGGCGCATCGCTTCCCAGCGCGTGTCGATGGGCGTGCTCGGGTCGGCAGCGCGCGCCAGCGCATAGGCCCGGGCCGATTCGAAGGCGTCGTCGAGCAGCTTGAGCCTGGCCTCGGTCGAGCGGCGCATCTCGGCCAGGCGGGCTTCGGGCTGGTTGGGGAAGAGGGCGCTGTTCAGGCGCAGCCGCGGCACGGCGATGTGCAGGCCGACCTCGGGCAGCAGGGCCATGTCCTGCCAGTTCCAGCCCTCCAGCTGCAGCAGCGCCGACGTACCGGCGATGAGGCCGGTGCGGCCGGCCTCGGGCACGGACAGCGCGGCCAGCACGCCGCCGCCGCGCGTGATGGGCAGCAGCTCGCTGTCGGCATTGAAGGCGACCAGGGCGCGGGCATTCGGGTTCAGCGGCCCGGTCTCGACGCTGTCCATCGAGGCGTTGACCGAGCGGATCTCCGCCAGGCCCAGGCTGGTGTTGGCCGCCACCATGCCGGGGTAGAGATGCCGGCCGCCCAGATCGACGGTCTTGGCGCCAGCGGGCGCGGCCAGCTCGGTGCCACCGATCGCGCGGATCTTGCCGGCCTCGATGAGCAGGCTGCCGTTGGCGATGACCGGGCCGCTGACCGGGTGGATGACGGCATTGCGCAGCAGCAGCGGTTCGCGCTGTGGCGGGGGTGGCGTGTTGGGCGTGGCTTGGGCGGTGAAGGCGGCAGCCAGCAGGGCCGTGATGAGTGCGAGCTTCATGTCAGTACGCGTCCACGGTGCATTCATGCCAGGCGTCACCGCCGAAATAGCTTTGGCGATCACGGTTGGCCTCATGCAGCCAGCGTTGCAATTCGAGCTGGTCCAGCGCTGCGGCCAGCGGTGTGGCCGGCCGCCCCTCGGGCGGCGCGGCGGCTTTGGCGCGCTCGGGTATCGCTAGCGCCACGAGGCGGGCGCGCTCGGCGCTATCACGCTCGCGCAGCTGCGTGTCCTCGCCGCGGTCGAAGTAGCGCCGCCCGTCGATCCAGGTCTGCTCGGCGCGTGCCGCGCTCGACAGCGGGCTTGCGCTCCAGATGACGAAGTCGGCGTCCTTGCCCACTTCCAGCGAGCCGACGCGCCTGTCGATGCGCAACTGCTTGGCCGAGTTGATGGTCACGAACTTCAGCGCCTCGGCCTCGCTCATCCCCCAGGCCTTGCCGCCATAGCGCAGCGCCTTGGCCGCCTCGGTGTTGAGGCGGCGCGCCAGCTCGTCGCTGTCGGAGTTGAAGCTGGTCAGCACACCCGCCTTCTGCGTCATCGCGCCGCTGTAGGGAATGGYGTCCTGCACCTCGACCTTGTAGCCCCACCAGTCCGAGAAGCCGGAGGCGCCGGCGCCCAGCGCCGCGATCTCGGGCGCGACCTTGTAGGCCTCCAGCACATGYTGGAAGGTGGYGACCTCCAGGCCGAAGTCCTTGGCCAGGGCCACGAACATCAGGATCTCGTCGGCGCGGTAGCTGTGGATGTGGATGACGCGCTTGCGTTCCAGCAACTCGACCAGCGTGTCCATCTGCAGGTCGCGGCGCGTGTTCGGGTCGGCCTTGCGCCGCTCGCGGTAGGCCTGCGCAGCCAGGAAGGCGTCGCGCATGACCTGCTCGACACCCATGCGCGTCGTCGGATAGCGCGGGTCGCCGTCGTTGGGGGGAAAGTTGGCGCGCTTGACGTTCTCGCCGAGCGCGAACTTGATGCCGGGGCGTGCGCCTTCGAACTTCAGGCCTTCCGCATCCAGCCCCCAGCGCAGCTTGATGACCTGATTCTGGCCGCCGATGGCATTGGCCGAGCCGTGCAGCAAGTTGGCGCTGGTCACGCCGCCGGCAAGCTGACGGTAGAGGCTGATGTCGGTGGCGTCGACCACATCGCCAACGCGCACCTCAGCCGTCACCGAATGCGCGAACTCGTTGGTGCCGCGGTTGATGGCGGTGTGCGAGTGGGCATCGATGAGGCCGGGCGTCAGGTGCTTGCCTGCAGCGTCGATGACGACGGCGCCAGCAGGCGCTGCCAGACCCTTGCCGATGGCAGCGATGCGGCCGTCGCGCGCCAGCAGATCGGTGGCTTCGAGATTGCCGGCAGCGGCACTGGTCCAGACCGTCGCGTTGCGCACCAGCACGACGGCCGGGCGCTCGGGTGGCGCCGTGCGGCCGAAGACGCCCGCCGGGAACGTGGCAGGCGACAGGGGCGGTGGGGCGACAACCTGGGCCACAGGCGGCTGGTAGGGCACGATGCGCGTGGCCGTCCAGGGCTGGCTGCGGCCATCGGCCAGCGTCATCGCGCCGGCCATTGACGGGCCACGGCCCTCCAGGCGCAGGCTTTCCTTCGCGCCGACCTCGCAGGGCCAGCGCAACAGCAGTTCGCGGCCGCGTTGCTGCAGCTCGCAGGTCTTGCCATCGACCTGCAGCGTGGGTTTGGCCCGCGTGCCGGCGATCTGCCAGGTTTGCTCGGCTCCACCAGCGGCCTTCACCGTCCAGCGGCCGCGTGCATCGAAGCGCTCCCAGGCTTCGGTCGGCAGCGGCTGGCCGTCGACGAAGGCGATCTCGACCTCGGCCTGCTCGTTGATGAAAAGATCACCGCTGGCGACGATGACGTGGGCCAGCTGGCCCGGTGCTAGGCGCCCCAGCCGCGGTTGGCTCAGCAGCTTGGCCGGCGTGGTCGTCAGTGCTGCCAGGGCGGCTTCGGGCGTGAGACCGTGCTGCACGGCCTGGCGCAGCCGTGGCCAGAATTCCTTCCTGACGTCCTTCAGCCCTTGCGTCGAGATCGCGAACTCGACGCCCGCCGCCTGCAGGGCGGCAGCGTTGCCGGGCGCACGCTCCCAGTGCTGCAACTGGTGCAGGGGCACGTCCAGCGCGCTCTCGGGCTGCTCGACTTCGGGTGCCGCGGGAAAGGCCAGCGGCAGCAAGAGGGGCAGGCCCAGGGCCTTGAGCTGGGCCGCCTTGCGGTATTCATGGCCGGTGCCTTGGGCGATCAGCTTGAGCCCGAACTCGTCGCGCAGCCTGGCGACGCGCAGCAGGTCTTCTTCGTCCAGCACCTCATGGACGATGGGCTGCTTGCCGCTCAGGGCCGGGGCGAGGGCGCCRAGGCTGGCGTTGAATTCGCGCCGCTCGCCGGCGGGCGCCGGCCCGGCAGCCCAGCGGGCGTTCAGCAGCGTCTGGCGTTCCAGCGCGATGCTGCCCATCAGCGAGGTCGGGTAGCTCAAGTTGCCCGGGCGGGCGCCGCTCTCGAAGTCGAAGGTTGTGTACTCATGGGCCAGGTGCTGGGCCACCTCGGCCGCCAGCACGAGGCTGCGTGCATCCGTGCCGTCGCGCAGGCTGATCAGCGCGCTCTGGCCGCGGAAGACGGCGCCCACGGGCGGCAGGGACAGGGCCGTCGTGAAGCCCTGTTCGCGCGCAGCTCGCACGTCCTCGGGCTTGATCTCCAGCGCCGTGGCCTGGTGGAATTCGCTGCGCACCCAGCGCTGGCCGGGTGTCAGCCCCTTGGCCTTGGACGTCTCCATGCGACTCTGGCCGACGCTGCTGGCAGCGTCGATGAAGCCGGCATAGACGGTGCGGCCCTGCAGCGCCCAGACCCGGGCGCCTGCCGGCGGCTTCACGTTGGCACCAACGGCGACGATGACGCCGTCCTTCATGACCAGGGTGCCGTTCTCGACGATCTGGCCCGGCGCCAGCACCAGCCGCGCGCCCGTCAAGGCGTGCCAGCGTGGCGTTGCATCGCGCAGACCCTGAGGGATTTCACTGGGCTGCTGGGCCTGGGTCAGGCCGGTCAGCAGGGCGAGCAGGGAGACCGGAAGCAAGCGCATCGTCTCGTCTTGTGATGGCGCCGTGGTACGGCAAGGACGCGGACTCTAACGCCGTGATCTGCGTCATGGCCGAAAGCCTTCAGTCCTGCGATAGTCGAGCCTAAAGATCGACTCGGAGACTCCTATGAGCAGCGCTACTTCCGGCACGCCCGCTTCCGCCGAGGACCCCATCGCCGCCCGCCTGCGAGCCTTGCTGGTACGCGCGCCAACGGCCGTCGCCTTCGTTTCCGGCCAGCGCTTCGAAGTCGTCAGCGAGGAGTTCAACCACCTGTTCGGTTTCAACGACGACGGTGAACTGGCCGGACAGCCTACGCGCCTCGTCCACACCACCGACATGGCTCACACAGCGCTGCAGGAACGCGCCGCCGCCGCCTTCGCCGCGGGTCGACCGCTGGACGAGGAGATCGAATACGTCAAGCGCGACGGTCACCGGTTCTGGGGCCGCCTGCAGGCCACGCCGGTGCACTGGGAAGCGCCCGCTGGCGAGTCGCTGTGGATCGTCGAAGACGTCAGCGCCGCCCGCGCGCTGCGCCTGCAGCCCACCTGGACGGCCAAGCACGACGCCGTCACCGAGCTGGCCAACCGCCGGGAGTTCGAGCGCCGCCTGGGCGAGCATGTCGGCAGCCGGCGCAACGAGCCGGTGTCGGTGCTGTGGGTTGACGTGGACCGTTTCGGCGAGGTCATCAAGGACATGGGCGCCGAGGTGGGTGACCATTTCCTCTACGGCCTGGGGCAGATGCTGATCAGCAAGGTGCGGGCTTCCGACCTGGTCGCGCGCCTGGAGGAAGATCATTTCGCCATCCTGCTGCCCGACTGCGACCAGCATTACGCCCAGATCATCGCGGAGAAGGTGCGCTCGTCCATCGCCAGCTACCGCCTGCGCTGGGGCCTGCACCGCACCCGCGTGAAGGCGTCGCTGGGCGTTGTGCAGATCCAGCCGACGCTGGTAACGGTGGACGCCGTGCTCGGCGGTGCGGCGCTGGCCTGCACGGAGGCCAAGGCGGCCGGGGGCGACAGCGTGCGGGTCTTCGTTTCCACCGGCGGCTACGAGGAACTGGCGGGCTGATTTCACGTTTGCTGGCGCGGCGAACCCCGGAAATGCGGGGTTTTTCGCCAAATGTTCTAAAGTTCACCTACAACGCGGTCGATGTAGCGGCCAGCGCGCCTGAGAACTGAATCCCGATGAACGTCCCCTTGTCCACCGCCATGTCCGGCATCTCGTCAGCGAACGAGCGGCTGCGCGCGTCGGCGGCCAATATCGCCAATCTGGCGAGCAGCAACCAGGCTCGTCCGAGCGTGGAGCCGACGAACGTCGACAAGGTGCCCGAGCGCGAGATCAACCCGGCCAACGAGATCGTCGAACAGCAGTCCGCGGCCTACTCTTTCGTCGCCAACCTGAAGGTGCTGCAGACGCAGATCAACACCACTGGTGCACTGCTGGACATCAAGGCCTGAGCGGCCTTCTTCCTGCGACAGAAGCGGCCTCGGGCCGCTTTTTCTTTGGCCGGCCGGCTTTTTCACCCCGTTTACCGAGCGGCTCCGTACAAGCAAAGGTCCCATCCCTGCGAAGGATCCGCCATGAGTTCCCTGCTTCCGCTGCGCCGCCGCACCGCCTTGCTCCAGTTAGCCGCTTTGACGGGCCTGGCCGGGCTGCACGCCAGTTGTGCCGCCGTCGTGTCGCCGCCCCTGCTCGACATGCAGCTGATCGACCGCGACAGCGGCGCCTCGCTGGCCCAGTACGCCAGCCGTGGTCGCCGCTTCAGCCCGGGCATGCCCGGCTCGCGCTACGCCATCCGGCTCAGCAACCGCAGCGCCGAGCGGGTGCTGGTGGTGCTGTCGGTGGACGGCGTCAACGCCATCACCGGCGACACCGCGGGTTTCAACCAGTCGGGCTATGTGCTGAGCCCGGGCGAGAGCCATGACATCACGGGCTGGCGCAAGAGCGATGAGCACATCGCGGCCTTCGAGTTCACCTCGCTGGGCGATTCCTATGCGGCGCGCACCGGGCGGCCGGCCAATGTCGGCGTGATCGGCGCGGCGGTGTTCCGCGAGGTCTACGTGCCGCCGCCGGTCTACGACGCGCCGCTCGTGTCGCCTGCTGCGCCAGTGGCGCCCAGCCCATTGAGCCGACTCAACAGTGGGACAGCGGACGCTGCAGTCCAGGCAGCTCCAGCGCGCGAAGGCGCGGGGCGGGCTGAGGCGGAGCGCTCGGTGCGGGCCAAGCTGGGCACGGGGCATGGTGCGTCGGAGTGGTCGCCCATTGCGCACACCGGCTTCCAGCGGCGCACATCACAGCCCGAGCAGTTGCTGGAGATCCACTACGACAGCCAGGCCAATCTGATGGCGGCGGGCATCATGCCCCGACCCATGGCGCAGTTGCCGCGGTCCTTCCCCAACAGCAGCGGCGGCTATGTGCCCGACCCGCCGCCGCGCTGGTGAGGCCTCGCCCGATGCCGCAAACCCACCTCTGGCCGGCGTAGCATCCGCGCCGCATGCCTGCGAGTGAACCCGCTGATGAAGAGCTCATCGCCAGCTATCTGCGCGGCGACATGGGGGCGTTCGACCGGCTCTACCGCCGCCATGACCGCAAGACCTTTGCCTTCGTTCGCCAGATGCTGCACCCCACGGATCGCGCCACGGTGGAGGACCTGCACCAGGAAGGCTGGCTGGCCGTTGCAGCCAAGGCCGCCAGCTTCGCGCCCGCAAAAGCCAGGTTCTCGACCTGGCTCTACACCGTGCTGCGCAACCGCGTGCTGGACCATGTTCGGGCGCGTCCGCCGCAGGGAGACGAGGCCGACCCGGATCAACTGGCCTCGGCCGCCGCCGGGCCGGAGCAGCTGCTGGTGTCCAAGCGCCTGGTCGAGGCCGTTGAAGGCGCCTTGCTGCGCCTGTCCGTCGAGCAGCGGGAGGCATTCTTGCTCTTCACCGTGGTCGAGCTCAGCCTCGCCGAGATTGCCGACGTGACCCAGGCCCATCCCGAAACCGCCAAGACCCGGCTGCGCTATGCGCGCGAGGCCCTGCGGCACCGTTTGAGCGAGTGGCGCGATGGCTGAGTTCGATCCCACCACGCCCAACGACGCGGCCGAGGCTGCGTATCGCGAAGCCCTGCTCGGTGACGACGCGGGCCGCGAGCAGCGACGTGCACGGCTGATGGCGGCGTTGCCCCGGCCGGATGTGGCCGCTGCCGTGCCCGTCGCCGAGAACGCCCTGGCATGGCGCTGGCAACCCTATGCGCTGGGCCTGCTCATGATGGGGCTGCTGGTGGCGGCAGTACTGGTCTTGAAAGGACGAAACACCGAGCCGCGACCGGAAGCCGATCCGCGGCTGGCCGCGGCCGCGCCCGCATCGACGGCGGCCGTGGTGGTGGCCCAAGCCAGCCCGGCCGTCGAGCCCCAGCCCGCGCCTGCCGCTGAAGTGCCCCGCACAATGGCCAAGGCCAGCCTTGCCAAGCCGCGTGCCGAACGGTCTGCTCCTGCCATGATGGCGGATGCGACGCCGCCGCGGTTGCAAAGGCAGGCGGAGGTGAGTGCGGGCACGGCCCAACCGGAGCCACCTGTGATGCAGTCGCCACCGGCCGAGCCGGTGATGGCTGCCGCGCCACCACCCGCTGCACCGGCGGTAGCTGCCGCGCCGTTGCCGCCCCGAGCTGTGGCCGACGCGTCCAGCCAGGCCGAGATGCTGGCGCGGTCGGAAGCAGTTTCAAGCGGGGTCGCGGCCAGGTTTCGAGCGGCGCCGCAGATGGCCCAAAGCCTGGCCGCCTCCGACGTCGCCGAATCGGCGAAAGCCACCATGCCGGCCAATGCCTTCCTGTTGGCGGCTGCCGATCACGCTGACCTGGCGACGGCACGCTCGGCGCTGAAGGCCGGCGCTTCGGTCCACCTGCGTGACAACCAGGGCCGCACGGTTCTCATGCTGGCCGCGCGCACCGGGTCGCGCGAGATGGTGAACCTGTTGCTCGCTGCCGGCGCCCGCAAGGCAGACCGCGATCCCCAAGGCTGGACGGCCGCAGACCATGCCGACGCTCAAGGGCATGGCGATCTGATGCACGTCCTGCGCTAGGCGCCCCACAGGGCGCAAAAAAGCCCGCCGGGCTGGCGCGCGGCGGGCTGGCTTTTGAAGCCTTCAGCCTCAGGCCGCCACGGCCTTGGC